>NZ_DBNHEF010000084.1:0-39650 GCF_057138825.1 Candidatus Defluviilinea gracilis | reverse complement strand
AGTGGGGTCTGGTGTGCATGGCGCACAATTTACGAAAACTGGCGATCCAATGACCGCCAGTTTTTTTGTCTCTTGCTCCGTTTACGCCGTTTTCTCAACTTGTTCTTCCCCTTTTTAGACAACCCCTCTGCGCGTGTGAGGCGAATCAGGTCGCCCGTCAGAAAGAAGCGACGGCGGTTTTCATGTCTGTGAAAGTTTGGATGAACATGTCGAATCCCGCCGTTTCGAATCCCACACGCGCTTCCGGCGACAGGTTGAGAAGTTTGAGGTGCGGAGATTTGTACGTCCCCGCGCTGATTCCCTGTCGCACATCATCGTCGTTCATGGAAGTGTCCGGGTCGAGGTCGCGGAGTTGGTTGAACACATCATGGAGCGCGCGCAGACCGGCGCTGCTGACAAATTTCGCATGGGAGAGATCGACCAGAATGTGGCGCGCGCCTTTCGCGATGGAATCGTTAGCCGCCGCTTGAAACGCTTCTGATGTCAGCGAATCGATATTTCCATCCACATGCATGACCGTGACTGGCACTCTGCCGTTTTCAGTAAAGGCTTTAACTTCCATGGCATTCTCCGTTTGATAAAACTTTAAATCATAGGGCTGACGCAGTTGAACCTGTTGCGCCGTAGTTGCGCGGCGGCGGCAGTATAACTGCCCGCCAACTGTGTGAGTCCCGAATCATTATACAGTTTTCACGCCAAATTGCAACTGATTTTGTCCGAAATTGGGACGAGTTGGCGCTCAGGCGTTTGGAGTTTCAGGTTGGGAGGTTTGGCGCGTACGGTTGACGATATAAATTCCTGCCAACGCGAGCCCGCCGCCCAGCCCCTGCCAGATCGTGGGGATTTCGCCGAGGAAAGGAATCGCCAAGAGTGTGGTGACCACTGGTTGCAGGATCATTGTCGGGGCAACGATGGACGCCGGCAAGTGACCAAGCGCGTACGCGAGCGACATATAACCGATCAGTTGTGAGACGATCGCGGTCGCGAGAAAGACAAGCCAACTCTGCGCGCTGTAGCCGGTAAGCGAATAACCGAGCGCAAGGTTGACGACGAATAACGCGAGGCTGGCGCCTGCTCCAACAAACCAGATATGGGTGAACGAGTCAAATGTTTCGCGGCTCTTCTCCGTGAAGAGGAAGTAACACCCGTAAAAGAAGCCGGTAAAGATCGCCATCACATCTCCAACGCCGAAGCGCGGATGCAGGATAAAATCGGCGCTGATGATGAGGGCGGCGCCAAACATCGCCAACCCCAAACCCAGCCAAAATTTTCCCGGGAAGCGTTTTTTGTAGATCAACCATCCAGCCAGGGCAACCCAAAGCGGCGCAGTGTTGCCGAGCAAGGTGGCGTTCGAAACTGTGGTGTATGAAAGGGAAGAGGTCCACAAGGCGAGGTCGAAAGCGGTGAAGATCCCAGCCAGAAGCGGAAACATGATCAGGCGCGAACGGACGGATGGATTGGCGCGGGCGCGCGGCAAAAAAAGCGGCAATAACAAAAATATCGAAAAGAACAGCCGATAAAAAGCGGTGACGGGACCCGGGGCGTTTGCCCAGCGCACAAACATACCGGAGAAACTTAATGCCAGAACGCCAACGCCCAGCGCGGCATAAGCAAGCGCGGATTTATTTTGACTCATGAATTATTGGACTTGCAGTCGATCGAGAATGGAAGGCAGTTCTGCCAGAGTGGAGATCGTCGCGTCAGGCGTGACGTCAGCCTGTTGCGCCGGGCGCGAGTTTGCCCGCCTCGTCAGCCACACCCCGAACAAGCCCGCGGCTTTTGCCCCTTTCACATCGGCGGTTAGGTTATCTCCCACCATCACAGCTTCCGAGGGCAGGAAGTACCAGTTGGAAAGCGCCATCTCGAAGATGCGCGGATGCGGCTTGCGATAACTGCAGGCCGCGGAGGTCAATACAAAATCGAAGTAGCGCGAAATTCGGAACTTTTGAACCATCTGTTGCACATCCTTGTCGTCGCCGGCGTTCGAGATCAGCCCCATGCGGTAACCGTCTGCTTCGATCTTTTTCAGAGTGGAAAGGGTGTCGCTCTCCAATACCCAGTTTGTCTGCGTGACCGCGAACAAACGGTCCAGCGCGTTGCGGATGAGATCGTCCGAAACATCGTCATAGCCTTTGGAGCCGAGAATGTCGCGCAGGACGAATGAGTAGGTTGTCTCGAACAGGTCTTTTTCGCGCTGGCTGAAATACGAGTCCAGTCTTTTCCGAAATTCCAACGGGAAGGTGGATAGATTCAATTCAAGACCCTGTTCGCGCAGGTATAAGGTCAGGGCTTCGTCTCCCTGGGCGCTGATGGGGCGCGTGGCTTCCCGCTCGAACATGAGCGTTCCGCCAAGGTCAAAAATCACTGCGCGAAGAATGTTGGGCATGGTGTCCGCTACTCACAACGGATGGGACGTCGTGAAGGAGGCGAAAAGTAATAATACTCGAGCCATGGGCGGGTGTCCGTCAGAATAGGCGTATCTTTATCTTTTTCGAGGATGCAATGGCGATCGCCGATGTATTGCGAAAAGATCGCTTCAGGTTTGAGAGACTCGCGCGCGGCGTCCGCGAAAATCCCATTGTTTAATTCGGTATACGCGGAGTATCCTTTTGCCATGTAAGCCCGGTCAAATTCAATTTCGTGGTTCCCAGCGACAACCCAATCTCGGAACTGCTCGAGATGGGGGAATACGGTTGCGGCAGTCATGGGAATCAGGTGTCGTTCGTTCATCCAACCGCAGAATATACCACCAACTGCGAGGTGAGAACGATACAACTCCATCGCTTCGCGCGAATAGAGGTTGTTGTGTCCAGCGGTATAACTGTAGAGCGGGTCAATGAAAATCAGATCGTATTGTTCGGCGGGGTTGGCATACAAATAGCGCCGGCCGTCATCCGCAATGTATTGAACGCGGGAGTCAGCAAACGTGCTTTGCGCAACCGGCGCGTACGTATTCAGCAGACTGCCGAGATCTTCCATCAATTCGACGATAGTGATCTCTTCCACGCCGGGCATGCGTGTCAGGAAGTAGGCGGTGTTCGCGCCGCCCAGCCCGATGATCAGAATTTTCCGCGGGCGGCTCGCGCCGGCGCAGGTGAATGCTGAGCGCTCGTAATCGCCATAGGTTGGGAAATAACTGTTTTGAATACCACCGATCCACAGCGTGGACGGCGAAGACGGCGTTTCTCTATATCCTATGGCTAGCACGCTTTCGCCGGTTTCGCGCACAAGGACAGGCGTATTGGTCGCAATGGAATATAACTTTTCATAGAAAGTTCCTTGCCGGGGCGCGATAAGCACGAGGATGATCAGAAATGCGGGGAGCCAATATATTTGTCTCCCAAGGTTCTGCCTCCTGCCCCAAACAAGGCTGGTGAAAATAAGGCTGAGCAGACACAGCACTTTGAAGGTCAACTCGGCGCCCAGGGTGGAAAAGAACACAAAACTGATTGCCAGCGACCCCATCACAGAGCCAAAGATGTTGGCTAGATGAACATCTCCCACGCGTTTTCCAGAAACGCTAGCGCTGGTGATGGCGATTCGATCCAGCAGAGGTAAGCCGCCGCCCATCATCAGGCTGGCAGGGAGGACAAGAATCAGAATCGGGGAAAAGTACTCGAAAAGGCTTGAGAGCATCAACCGCCGCGAGAATACCAATCCATTTTCTGTTTTCACAAAGGAAAGGACAGGCTGTTGGGGATTGTTAAACGATTCCCTGATTTGGTCTTGGAGCGCAGGGTAGTGCAATGCCGCCCAAACAGCCAACCAGGAAAGCAGTATGACGATTCCGCTGCCCAGTTGTAGTTTCCAGAACAGCGCAACCCGGTCTTTGCTCTGGTCCGCTTTGCGCCCCCAGAGAAAGCCCCCGATTGCCAAACCCACCAGGAAGACGAATAATACGCTTGGGAACCCGTAGGCTGTTCCTTTGTTGATCACCCCGAGAACGCGAAACCACAGCATCTCAAACCCCAGATTGATGAAACCGGACAAGAAGGCGGCAATTAATATCGCGCTGTATGAAATGGATGCCGCTGATTCGGGATTGTTTTCAACCTTTTGCGCGCGATCAACAGGCTTATTGTTCTTAAAAAGAGCTACTGCTCCGATACCGACGAGAACATTGAGCGCCACCGCCACTTGGGTTGCGCCATCGAAGCCCAGCCATCCGATCAGGAAATACCCGGCGACCAATGCTCCAAGCCCGGCTCCGAGCGTGTTGATCCCGTAGAGTAAGCCGATCACGTGACCGGAGATTTCTACGCGATTCACGAACGATTGGGTGAGCAAGGGCAGTGTCATGCCCATCAACGCCGTAGGGATGAGCAGAAGCGCGAAACTGAATAGAAACACCAACGGATACGGGCTTCCCGCCGTGCGTTGACCGATCCAGTGGATGAGATCGGGGCTACAATATCCGAAGACGGCTATTCCCATCTCAACAATGCCATAGACCAGGACGACGCGTTTAAGCCGGCGGGCAATTCGTCCACCCAGGAGCGACCCTATGCCAAGCCCCGCCATATACGCGGCAACGATCAGTGTGATCGCGGTCGTGGTGACCCCGAAATAGATTTCGAGCAAGCGGTGCCAGACGATCTGGTAGATCAAACCGGCGGCGCCAGACAATAAAAACAACACCGCGATGATCAACAATCGCGAATTATCTTCCGACCTGGTTGAATTCATCATAATGGAGAGATTCTAATTGACTATGACCGGCTCTTGCCCGGCAGAGCGTTGCGGCAACGTAGTGACGAGCACCTTGTCCACGCGGCGGCCGTCCATGTCGATCACTTCAAAACGCAGGCTGTGCCATTCAAAATGATCGGCGGCTTGCGGCACGCGCCCGAGCGACACCATCACGAATCCGCTCAGGGTTTCGTATTCATCCTCATGCGGAAGGGCTTGCACTTTGAAGATCTCTTTGAACTCATCCACCTCGAGCATACCGTCCAATAGCCACGAGCCGTCTTGTCGTTGTGTGGCTTGCGGCTCTTCGTGTTCCATCTGCCCGACGATCTCTTCCAAAATATCGTTGATGGTGATCAACCCTTGCAACCCACCGAACTCATCGATGACAAGCAGAATTTGAGTTCCCTTTTCTTTGAAGACTTCGAGCGCGCGCGAGGCGAACATGGTCTCTGGGATAAAGAACGCCGGTTTGAGCGTGTCTTTCAAACGGATATCCCCTCCGCTCAGACTCTTCACCAGTAGATCCCGCGCTTTGACGATCCCAAGGATCGAATCAAGCGTTCCCTGCCGCACCGGGAAGCGCGAATAATCGCTTTCGCTGATCTTCTTGCGGATATCGTCCAGCGAATCGTTGATGTCGAGATATACAATATCTGTGCGCGGGGTCATCAATGAGTACACGCGCTGGTCGCCGAGACTGAAGACGCCTTCCACCATGTCGTGCTCGGCTGCCTCAAAGACCCCCGCTTCCGTTCCCTGGTCGATCAGCAATTGGATCTCTTCCTCAGTGACCGGCGGTTCTTCGTTGATCTTGACGCCTAATAACCGCAACACCGATTCTGTTGAAAAACTTAGAAACCGAACGAACGGAGAAAAGATCCGCGAGAAGAACAGCATGGGGCGCGCGACGAACGACGAGACCTCTTCCGGGTCGCGCAGCGCCAACCGTTTTGGGACAAGCTCGCCCAACACAAGCGACAAATAAGTGACAGGCAACACGCCAATCAGCAAACCGATCAGTTCGCTGTAATTTTCCATGGCCGGGAATTGTTCCAGTTGACGGTCGATCCAAACGCCCAGCGTTGCCCCGGTGAGGGCGCCGATGGTCAAGTCTATGGATGTAATTCCGATTTGGATCACGGATAGAAACTGATTTGGGTTTTCCGTCAATTTCAACGCGATGCCGGCGCGATCATCGCCTTTATTTTTTTCGTTTTGCAAGCGGGCTTTGCGCGCGGAGAGTAAAGCCGTCTCTGCCATTGCCAACACGCCGTTCACAAGAATTAAAACAGCAATGGCGATCAACCCGGAGGTGAAATTAAATTCTATGGGGATTTCTGACATGATGATGTGGACGTTTCCAAACTTTTTCTTATTGTACTATGGATGCAACGCTTCATTCGACGCGGATGCCTGCTCCCGCTTCGACGCGCCCGATCACCCAGACGGGTTGTCTCAATTCCTCCGCGCGCGCGATGAACGACTCCAAGTTCTCTTGCGGAACGCCGAGCAACAATCCACCGCTGGTTTGCGGATCGAACAAGAGCATTTGATTCTCTTCATCGATCGATTCGGCAAACTTCACCTGCGACTCAAAATGCGACTTGTTATCGAACGCGCCGCCGGCGAAACAGCCTTTCTCGGCGTATTTTCGCGCGCAGGAAATCAAAGGGATCTTTGCAAACTCCATCTTCAATGAAACACCCGACGCGTTCGCCATTTCCAAGCCGTGACCTAACAAGCTGTAGCCGGTGATGTCCGTTCCGCCGCGCAGACCGAACTCCACTGCCAATTGACTCGCCTCTTTGTTCAAACGTTTCATCCAATTGACTGCTTCAAGCAAATCGTTTGCATCCACTTGTCCGCGTTTCAATGCTGTTGTTGTCACTCCGAACCCTAGTGGCTTGGTTAGCACAAGCGCGTCGCCGACTTTGAGTCCGCCTTTGCTCAGCATTTTGCGCGGGTCAACAAATCCGATGACGACCAGCCCGAACTTAGGTTCTTTGTCTTTGACTGTATGCCCGCCCGCAATGACCACCCCCGCCTCGCGCGCTTTTTCCGCGCCGCCGCGCATGATCTCGCTGGAAATTTCATTGGGCAAATTATCCGGCAATGCGGCGACGTTCAGCGCAAGGAACGGCTTGCCTCCCATCGCGTACACATCCGACATGCTGTTTGCCGCGGCGATGGCGCCATAGTCGTAGGCGTCGTCCACCACTGGGGTGAAGAAATCGGTGGTGACCACGAGCGCGCGGTCTTCGTCTAAACGCCAAACAGCCGCGTCATCCGGTTCGCGCAGACCCACTAAAAGGTCCGGATAAGAGGCGGCGTCGAAGATGTCTTTCACAGGACGCAGAACCTGCGTCAGCGCGTCGGCGCTTAATTTGGACGCTCAACCCGCGCACGTCGAAAGAGTCGTGAGGCGGATTTCGCGTCCCGTTTGTGGGATGGGCATGGCTGAAGAAGAAACGTCCCGCAGGTTTGTTGGGAGAGTCTGGGTTTGTTACGAAACCTGCGGGACGGTGATATTGATTTATTGCGGAAGTTGCGGCGAGCCCGGCAACGGCAGGATGAATTGATTGCCAGACGGGATGAAGATGGTTTGCACGCCCGGCGCAAGTTTTAAAATATATTGGTATTGAAGCAGTTCGGGCGTGAGCGATGCGGCGAGCAACTGATTGGCTTGGGCGTCTGCCTGCGCTTGAATGACGACCGCTTCCGCCTCGCCTTTCGCCGCGATGACAGCCGCGTCCGCGAGACCTTGCGCCTCCTGGCGGGCTTGTTCGGCTTCCTGTTTTTTCTGTTCCACGATGAGCGCGGCTTGCAATGCCTGTTGTTCGGCGATCTGTTTTTGCTCCACTGCCGCGGCGTACTCCTCGCTAAAGTGAATATCGCGCAGGATGAAATCGAGCAGTTCGAGGTTGTTGTCCGAAAGAGTGCTCGCCAGTTCGTCGGTGATGATCTGAACCATCTCTTCGCGCTTGGTCGAGACAACCTCCTCTACACCATATTGTGAGACCGCGTCGCGGATGGAGCCGCGCGTTTCCGGGCGAACGATGCCGCTTTCATAGTTCTCTCCCCAAGCGATGTGGAGTTGTACTACTTTGGCAGGATCAATGCGATAAATTACTGTTGCGTCTATGATCACTTCCTGTCCGTCTTTTGTGCGGGCGCGGATCGAGTCTTCGCCGGTATCGGGACCCTGCTCCGGTAAAAATGACATGGTATACGTTTGATTGGAGATCGAATAAGGCACCATTTGCTCGACACCCGGCAAGATCCAATGCAAGCCGGACTCCAAAGCCGCCGGGCGAATGCCTCCCGCGCTAATGGTTTTGACAATGCCGCGCTCGTTCGACTCAACGTAGACCAAGCCCGAGCCCAGGATCGTTAAGACGACAGCGACGACTAAAACAATGAGCGCGCTTGCGCTTGATCCTTTTGCGGTTTGGTTGCGGCTGGCGCGGATTGCCGCCATAATTCCCAGCGCGATTGCGGCAACCCACGCAAGACCTGCCGCCGTGCGAATCACATCAACGATATTCATAGTTCCTCCGGTTGTAAGTTGAAATAATTATACCGCCATGATACGATGGCGCTATGCATACGGGACGAGGACGGATAATCGAATTGATTTTGCAAGACGGAGGACGCGCCGCGCGCGTCTCCTGCCCAACGGAATTAACTCCCGCGCCGGGGCAATATTTGCTCGCCGGCGACGATTCATACGCGCCTCTGCCTGTTCCAGTCCATTTTACGGATTCGGCGCCGGGAGGTTTTATCGTCTCGCCTGTCCCCGACTTTTGGATGCCCGGTACAGAAATTTCATTGCGTGGTCCGCTCGGAAATGGATTTGCGTTGCCAGCCTCTGCCAGAAAAGTTGGACTGATCGCGCTGGACAGCTCGCCCTCGCGCTTGCGCGGATTAATTCTCCCTGCGTTGACTCAAGGAGCGGCGGTTGTTTTCGTCAGCGATTCGCAAGTGGAGAATTTACCCGATGAGGTGGAAGTCCAGCCGCTGTCGGCTCTGGGTGATGTTGTTGCGTGGGCTGATTACGCCGCGTTCGATGTGACGCGCGAGAATCTGCCGGGGTGGATGGAAAGGCTGAGGGAACTGAAGCAGGCATCCACGTTGAAAGAAGCGGAGATTTTAATCCGCGCGCCGGTCCCGTGTGGCGGAGTCGCAGAATGCGGAGTGTGCGCCGTCGTCACGAAGTCTGGTTGGAAGATGGCTTGCAAAGACGGACCAGTGTTTGCGTTGAGGGAAATTTAATACCAAATTCGGAACGAGATGATTGTCTGCTGAGTTTGCCCCCCGGCTTCCACGCGGACCTGGATGGAAACAAGCTCGCCCGGTTGTTGATCGGTAAAGCCGAACGAGATTCGCGCCACGCCGTGCGAGTCGGTGAGCGCGGTGAACGTCTGCGCGTTGCCATCGGGGAGTTGCACTGAAATATTTACATTGGCTCCAGGCACGCCCCGAGCATTTTGGTCTTGCACAAAAACTGAAACCGTTTGGTTGTCGTTTGCGCGGGTGATGGATCGCGCCACGAAGGCGCGGGTATCGAACGAGACGACCGGGGCAATGGACGCGTCGAGGGGTTGTGCCGGGATGAGATACGAACGCTCTTCACCGAGGCGGTCAAAATAATTTTGACCGAGCTGAGAAATTTCCACGCGGGTTGGCTCTCCCTGCGCGCGCCATTCGAAACGGGCGTTTTCAAAATATTGGATGTAAATTTCGTTTTGTTCCTCGGCGTTCGAGACTGGGTTTCCGAATTGCTCCGCGCCGCCGTTGGTGTTGTAAAACTTGAGGAAGTCATAACACACTTGAAACCCGGAGATCGTTTTACATGCCGACGAGTTTTGTGGTTCTAGTTGCGCGCCAGGTTGGTGGAGAGCCGCGCCGATGGGCGTCAGTCGAACGGTTTCATTCCCTTGGGCGTCGACGACGAGTTCGAAGCGGGCGCGTTGGAAGTATTGCACTGTCATCCCATCGCGGGAGGTGAAGCGGCTCGTGATGGGAAAACCGTATACCAGTTCGGGGTTTGGCGCGTTGTTGTAAAACCGCAGAAAGCCTCCCTCCACAAAATGCCCGGTCTCGCTGAAGTACGCGCTATGAGGCGGGTTCTGGGCATTGCACGAGGCTAATGCCAACACAAGAACCGTAACCCAAACGCCAAGCGTGCCGGTTGCTCTCATGCAGACATTATATTACGCCTTCAATAACGCTTCAACAATTCGTTCCGCCGCGTGACCATCGCCGTACGGATTCGCCGCCCTCGCCATCTGCGCGTACGCGGACGCATCATCCAGCAGACGATTCGCTTCTTTCGTAATTCGGTCTGTTTCAGTTCCCACCAGCTTTAATATCCCCGCCTCCACTCCCTCCGGGCGTTCGGTGGTCTCGCGCATCACCAGCACAGGGATTCCAAACGTCGGCGCTTCCTCTTGAATGCCGCCCGAGTCGGTGAGGATCAACGAGGCGTGTTTCATCAAATGCGCGAGCGGAAGATAATCCAGCGGCGGCAACAAGGTGATTCGTGTTACGTCTTTCAAGATTCGGTTGACGGGTTCCTGCACATTCGGGTTGAGGTGAACGGGATAAACAATTTCCACATCCTCGCGCGAGGCGAGTTGTTTGAGCGCGTTGCAAATATTTTCCATCGGCTCGCCAAAATTTTCCCTCCGGTGTGCTGTTACCAAAATCAATCGCTTGCTCGCCAATTCTCTACTCTCTATTCTCTCCAACAACTCACTAATCTCTTTCGGCTCTGGCTGATCTGCCACAAACTTCAACGCGTCAATGACCGAGTTGCCCGTGACAAAAATTGTTTCAGGTTCAACGCCTTCATGCAATAAGTTCTGCTTCGACCATTCTGTCGGCGCGAAGTGCGCATCTGCTGTGACGGTGGCAATGCGGCGATTGATCTCTTCGGGGAACGGATGCCATTTGTTGTGAGTCCGCAGTCCCGCCTCCACGTGACCGAATTTGATCTTGCGATAAAACGCCAGCAGGGAGGTGTTGATGACAGTGGTTGTGTCGCCGACTGCCAGAATCCAATCGGGTTTGAATTCTTCCAGCACCGGGTCGAGGTGAGTGAAAATCCCCGCGCTGAGTTGCGCCAATGTCTGTCCTTCGCGCATCAAGTCGAGGTCGTATTCGGGCTTGATCTCGAACAACTCCAACGCTTGATCGAGCATTTGACGGTGCTGGGCAGTGACGCATACCCGCGCTTCGATTCCCTCCGTTTGTTGGAGCAAGCGGACGATGGGAGCCATTTTGATGGCTTCGGGGCGGGTGCCGAAGACGGAGAGGATTTTCATAAGGAGAGATGTGAATGGTAAATAGTAATTGGTAAATGAGGATTAGAGAATTAGAGAATTAGAGAATTGGAGAGTGGAGATTAGGGGCTGGAGATTTGTTATCGCCTAGGCGGTGGAGGACGAAGCCGGTAGATTGCCATTGCTCGGGTTTCCAAACGTTGACCGTGTCAATTGCGATCCTTGCTTTGGTTTTGGACGCAATGCTGACGGGATTCAAAGTGCGGAATTGAGAATGGCTGACGAGCAGAAGGATCGCATCCGCGTCTTTGAGGGCGGAATCAAGATCGGATGCCATGTCAACGCCTTCGAGTTTTGCGTTTGGGGCAAAAGGTTCCCACGCATGGACGATGGCTCCTTCTTTTTGAAGGAGGTGAATCACTTCAACGGCGGGGCTTTCGCGCAAGTCGTCCACGTCGGGTTTGTAGGCGAGTCCGAGGGCGGCGATTTTTTTGTTTTTCAATTCGCCGATTGCCCGCCTCACTTTTTCCACAACAAAATTTGGTTGCTCATCATTGACTTTTCGCGCTTGATAAATGAGCGAAGAAAACTCCGGCGCGGCTTCGACAAAGAACCACGGGTCAACGCTGATGCAGTGACCTCCAACGCCGGGTCCCGGGTTGAGGATGTTGATGCGCGGATGCAAATTGGCGAGTCGAATCGCTTCCCACACATCTACGCCGAATTTTTCAGCGAGCCGCGCGAACTCGTTGGCGATGGCGATGTTCACGTCGCGCGTGGTGTTTTCCATGATCTTCACCATCTCGGCGGTGGTCGCGTCCGTTTCGTGGATCTCGCCTTTGACGAACGTGGCATACAAATCGCGCCCGGCGCGCGCCGACTCCGGCGTGACGCCTCCGATGACACGGGCGTTGTCCACAAGTTCGCGCAGGATCTGCCCGGGCAGGACGCGCTCCGGCGAATAGCACAGGTGGAAGTCGGTCCCTGCTTGAAGGGTGGAGCGAGTCAAAATCGGCGCGACCAGCTCGACCGTCGTGCGAGGCGGCGATGTCGATTCGAGGATGACGAGGTTGCCCTTCCGCAAGACGGGCAGGATCGCCTCGGTCGCCGACGTCACCGCGCGCATGTCCGCGAGTTTGAATCGGATTCCGTTGTACTCGCCGAATTTTTCATGCTGAAACGGAGTCGGCACCGCGATGATGAACGCGTCGGCTTCGACGGGCTGGCTGGATACCGTTAGCCTGCCGGATTTGATCGCCTCTTCAAAGAGGCTTTGAAGCCCCGGCTCATGGATGTGTATTTTGCCCGCTTGCAACGATTCCACCACGCGCGGATTGACGTCCACACCGTGGACTTCGATGCCATGCGTGGCGAACATGGTGGCGGTGGGGAGACCGATGTAACCGAGACCGAGAACACAGATTTTTTTAAATTTCACTAAGACTCCACGAAAAATTAATTTGCTTCCGACCGATTGTAATTGCCGCTATTGTATTGAACCAATTTAACCCAATCGAGTTCCCCGGTCTTGGCATCGAAAAAAGTATTTCCCATCTCAATTGAGAATCGGGAAATAATTTTGTCGCGTTCCTTTTCAAAACTTTCGTTGTGTTCTCTGGCGCGATGTCCAATCGGTTCGATAATATCGGTATAGAGATCCAGATTTTCGCTAATGAAATACCAAAAGTTTTGACCCACGATCTTCATGTATCCGCGGATGAACGCTGTTTTTGTTTTACCATAGCATATCCCTAAGACCGATTGAACATTTAGATTTCGCCTAGCTTGTTTTAGTCGCGCTGTCGCCGTCTGCAAGTCTTGCTCAAGTTTGCTTTGTTGAGAACTATTTCCCCAATTTGGACCCGATTTTATCGAGACAACATAATGCGTGTCGTTATTGAAAAACTCCAAATCCACTCCTTGCGCTGTTGATTTATGACCTCCGCAGGTCCTCTCTGCAACAAAAACGGCTAGCCCTTCCAGGAAATCTCCGAATAATTTTTCTTCGGAGGATGACAGAAACGCGGAAAGCAGATCCCGCACAAGCAACTCTGGAGTTCGTAGATTTTTTGCCTTGAAAAGATACGGATTTTTCGTGAGCAGTTTCTCAAGCCTTAGTTCTTCCAAAGATTTTATTCGCCTTCTATGAAAGTCAACAACATGATCGTTAACATATTCCTTGACATCGTCTAAATTCAATACATTCACTTTTTACCCGTCTTTCTGCGTTTGCCGTTCTTTGCAACGATATAGTTAGCCTTTTTCTCGGCAATTGCGGGCAGTCTGAGTTGGCTTTCCCCGATTCGTTCTCTGGAAAGAGTAACGTACTCGGAATTGATGTCAATCCCCACAAAACTCCTCCCTAATTCAATAGCAGCCAATGCGGTTGTGCCCGAACCCACAAAAGGGTCTAATACAATATCGCCGGGTTTGGTGAAAAGTTTGATGAACCATTTCGGCAAGTCTAATGGAAAAACGGCGCTATGATTCTTGTTTCCAGTTTCTGTTGCCATGTGAAGCACATTGGTAGGATAGACCTTATCTCTTCCAACCCAATTGGAAACATTTTTCCCGAAACCGCTCCCCGCTCTTGATTCATCTCTTGTTTTGTCAGTGTCGCTCAATTTGGCGAGGCGTTCTTTTGCCCAGGAACCAACAGGAACCATCACTGTTTCCTGGTACATTGCAAAGTTTTTGCCCTTGTTGAATTGAATCAATCTTTCCCAATTATCACGGAAGCGGTTAGGCCACTTTCCAGGATACGAATTCTTTTTGTGCCAAATGAATTCTTCCGTCCACAGCCATCCTTGCTCTCGGGCTTTTGAAATCAAATCAATCACATAGGTGTGACGTTCGCCATCCACAACCCTTTCTTTGATGTTCAAGATGAATGTGCCTGTCGGTTTGAGAACACGAAAGAATTGGGCGGTCTTAGGCAGGAACCACTCTACATAATCATCTGGCTTGATCCCGCCGTATGTTTTTGCGCGTTGATCCGCGTAGGGAGGCGATGTAAAAATTAAATCAATACAATTGTCGGGAAAACCGCTTAGGATTTTCTCGCAATCCCCAAGAATAATTTTATCTATGAAATTCATTGCCTGTAAGTTCTGGCCACGATGCGGAATCGGCCTTTTTAAAGCTGAAAAGCCTCGTTTTGAGCCATTTTAATTTCTTTAATTTGGAACTTGTATTCCTGTCTCTCTTCTTCAGAGGATGAGTCGTTGCAATTCCCAAGAAAAAACTCTGATAATTTTAACGCTTCTTCGAGGGTTTGGGCTTCAATTGTGACGGCAAAATAACGGGCGAGTCCAACTTCAAAGGTCGGCACGGCATATTTCTCCTTGCATCTGGTATAGGGTTATTCTAACCTAGAACGATTCCAGCGTGAAATTGCGCAACGCGCCAGCCCAGGCTGCGTAGAATAATCAAAACCGCTATCTTGCTGTATAATGAAATGGAGGAGTCATGGAGTTTCTACTTGATCCCGATGTCGCGTATCTCTTTTTGCTAGGCGGAGTATTTCTTGCGCTGATGGCTATCGCCACGCCGGGCACGGGGTTCTTTGAGATCGGCGCGTTCTTCTGCTTCGCGCTGGCAGGCTATGCCATCTACAATCTGTCCATCAATGTTTGGGCGCTGATCGTGATCGGTTTGGGTATCGTGCCATTTGTGTACGCGCTTCAAAAACCGAAACGTGAATGGGCGCTCGCGCTTTCGATCCTTTTGCTGATCGTCGGCTCGGTGTTTATGTTTGCGCGCGAGGGCGGTTTGCCGGCGGTGAATCCGCTCGTGGCGGTGATCGCTTCCGCGCTGACTGCCGGGTTTGTATGGATCGCCACGCGCAAAGCGATGGAAGCCTCATTTGTCACGCCGACGCATGATCTGGGAGCGTTGATCGGCTTGGAAGGTGAAGCGCGGACAGACATCCACGAGGAGGGAAGCGTGCAAGTCGGCAAAGAGTTGTGGTCGGCTCGCAGCGAGAGTAAGATCAAGGCGGGGAGCAAGATTCGCGTCGTTCGGCGCGATGGGTTTGTCGTTGTTGTTGAAAAGCAGGAATAAATAATCATCACAAAGGAGTAACTACTATGGAATTACTTACCAGCAGCGCCGTATGTTTAGTTGGCGCGATCCTCGTCATCGGCTTGGTCTTCCTAGCCAATGCCATACGGATCGTTCCGGAATATCAACGTCTCGTTGTCTTCCGTTTGGGTCGCAGTGTCGGACCGAAAGGACCAGGCATCGTGTTGTTAATCCCCGTGATCGACCGCGCCGTCAAAGTGGACCTGCGCGAACAAGTGCGCGAGGTGCCTCACCAGACCTCGATCACGAAAGATAACGCGCCGATCTCGATCGACTTCCTGTGGTACTACAAAGTGCTCGACCCCGCCGAATCGGTGTTGCAGGTCGGCAACTTTGAATCGGCCGCGGCCGGTATCGCGGCAACCACATTGCGCGCGGTCATCGGCGGTATCCCATTGGACGACGTGCTTTCGGAACGCGAACATATCAACAATATGCTCCGCACGCGTCTCGATGAAGTGACCGAACGCTGGGGCGTCAAAGTGACCAACGTCGAAATCCGCGAGATCATCCCGCCGCGCGACGTGCAGGATGCGATGAACCGGCAGATGTCGGCAGAGCGTATCCGCCGCGCCGTAGTGACCGAATCCACAGGCACGCGCGAAGCGGCCGTCAACGTGGCGGAAGGCGAGAAGCAGTCGAACATCCTGCGCGCCGAAGGTCAGAAGCAATCCGCCATCCTTGCGGCGGAAGGCGAACGAGCCGCCCAGTTGTTGCGCGCCGAAGGGTTTGCCCAAGCCCTCGAGCAGATCTTCAACGCCGCGAAAGCCGTTGACCAGAAGACGATGACGCTTCAATATTTTGAAACGCTCAAGTCCATCGGCGCAAGCCCCTCCACGAAGTACATCTTCCCGATGGAGTTCACGAGTATGTTGGATAACTTCCTGGGGAAGAAGTAGGCGGGTAGATAGACAGTCACGCTCGCATGTAGAAATGTGAAAGTAGAAAGTGGAGTTGCGTCTTTCCACTTTCTACTTTCTTTTTTAGAAAACGCTCCCATGGAAATCCTTCCCGCAGGCATCCTCGATCTCAACTCGCTCCGCAAACTCGAACATGCTTGTTTTGACAAAGACGCGTGGTCGCTGTTCGACCTGATCGCCGTTCTTTCATGGCCCGATGTGGTTCGACTCAAGGCGATGGACAACGGCAACATGATCGGATTCGTGGCGGGCGACACGCGTCCTTCTCAAGGGGCGGCTTGGATCTCCACCATTGCGGTTCATCCACGCTTCCAGCGACGCGGCGTGGGGCGGGCGTTACTGCTGGCGTGCGAAGCGCAAGTCAAAGCGCCGAACATGAAGTTGACCGTCCGCGCGTCCAATCATGGGGCGATCGCGTTGTATGAAAAAGAAGGCTATCGCACGATTGACATCTGGAAAAAATATTACAACGACGGCGAAGATGGGCTGGTGATGGAGAAGACGTTGTGAGCGCGTCGGTGAAACGATTGCCTGAGTTTGAGGTTGCGCGAGCGATTTCCATTGTGCTGTTGTTGATCCATCACAGCGGGTTTTACAGCCTTGAATTTTCAGGAAAAACTTTGCAGGTGTTGTCTCCCTATCTGGAAGCGTTCTTGTTGGGATGCTTCTTTTTTATTTCAGGGTACTTCATGGAATTGTCTCTGCAAAGGTCGGGCGGAAACGTCCATGCCTTTCTCCGATCTCGGTTGATCAAGATTTATCCGCCTTACCTGATTGCATTTGCCTTGTATGTTTTTGTCTTGGGTTTTGGGTTCAAGTCAAAGTTCGATGTAGCGGTCTGGCTGGCTGGACTACAATTCATTTTTTCGCCGAGTTTGGTAAAGCCGCTTCTCACGCTTTGGTATGTTGGCGCGATCCTTCTCTTCTATGGGGTTTTTCTTGTATTGTGGAAGGTCGCTCCAAAAGTAAGATCATTGCTCATCGTTTCGGTTGTCGTGTTTATTCTTGCTCTCATCCTTCATCGAACAACTGAATTGCTGGACGTTCGTTTCGTTAAATATTTTTTTGTATTCCTGACGGGATTGCTTCTTGCAAAACCGAATGTGTCTGGCGGCGTTTTGTCTGGGCAATGGATGATGGGAAAAACCGTTCTGGCTATCTTGGGGATTTGGCTCTTTTCGCTTGCCCTCCGCGCAGAGGCTGACCCCGCTTCTCTTTTTTATATCGCCGTTTCCTACATGTTCATCGCCTCGAATGTCATCTTGCTATTTACAGTCGTAGCAAAATTGGAGATTATCTCTCCGTGGGGTTGGGTGACTCGAATTTCATACGCATCCTATTTTGTGTATTTATTTCATCGCCCATTCTGGAAAATCCTTGAAGGTATCTTCCCTGTAGAAGGATTGCAGAATCAGATCTTATTCAGGATGCTACCGTCGTCGCTGACTGTGCTGGTTGTATGTTATTTTCTCCAGCAATTTTATGATTTTCTGTTGGGGAAATTCAAACGCCAAAGTCGGGGGCTTAATTCGGCGGTTTGAGTTTACAATACCGTTGTTCCTTATGTCCGAATTCCTTGCCCCGCCTGTTTGGGTGAACACAGATCAATCGCTCCGCAAGATGCTGGCGGATTTATCGTCACAGCCGCGCATTGCGGTGGACACCGAGTCGAACAGCCTGCACGCCTATCGCGAGCGCGTGTGTTTGATCCAGTTTTCGACGCCGAAGCACGATTACGTGGTTGACCCGTTCGCTTTTTCCGACCTTCGCCCGCTTGCCCCGATCTTCAACGACAAAAAAATCGAGAAAATATTTCACGCCTCGGAATACGATTTGATCTGTCTGAAGCGCGATTATGACTTCGAGTTTCGCAACCTGTTCGACACGATGCAAGCCGCGCGCGTGTTGGGGTATCCCGCTGTGGGGTTAGACACACTGCTCGCCGAAAAATTTCAAATGAAGATCGATAAACGCTATCAAAAAGCGGATTGGGGCGCCAGACCACTCACGTTGGCTCAAATCGCTTACGCCCGGCAAGATACTCACTACCTCTTCATCCTGCGCGATTTGATGGAAACGGAATTGCGCGAAAAAGACCGCTGGGAGCTGGCTCTCGAAGATTTTGCGCGCGCATGCAAAGTGGATGACGCGAAAGAAAAACTCAACGGCTCGTCATGGAAACGATTCGGCAGTCGGAAAGGCGTGAGCCTGCGCGAGTTGACCGTCCTTTCGGCATTGTGTCACAGCCGCGATCACATCGCCGAGAAACTCGACCGCCCGCCGTTCAAAGTGATTGACGATAACTTGTTGCTGGAGATCGCGAAACGAATGCCGGAGAAAGACGTTGATCTTGCGGATATCGGTTTGAGCGCGAAGCAAATCCACATGTGGGGCGGAGAGATGCTTGCCGCGGCGAGGCGCGGGGCGGCGGCTCCGCTGGTGAAACTGGACCAGCCTAAACGTCCGAGTGACGCGGTGTTGAGGCGGGTCGAGAAGTTGAAGGCGTGGCGGAAGAAAGTCGCGCAGGAGTTGAAGGTCGAGTCGGATATCGTCTTGCCTAAACTCTATCTGGGTCTGTTTGCGGAGCATCCGCCAAAGACCCTGGGCGAACTCGAAGAAGCGATGAAAGAGTCGCCGAGACGATTCCAGTTATACGGTATGCAAATTTTGGGTTTATTCGGAGGCTGAAATGCAAATTCATTTTCATGGCGCGGCGCACACGGTGACGGGAAGCCAGCATTTGCTGGAGATTAACGGGCATCGGCTCTTACTGGATTGCGGGCTGTATCAAGGGCGGAGAGAGGAAACCTATTCTCGAAACCTGAACTTTATGTACGACCCGCGCACAGTGGACGCGGTGATCTTGTCTCACGCGCATATTGATCATTGCGGCAATTTGCCGAACTTTGTCAAGAAGGGTTATGAGGGCCCGATCTACGCGACTCTCGCAACCGTTGATTTGGCGACGTTGATGATGGCTGACTCGGGCCGCATTCAAGAATCGGATGCGGAGTTTGTGAACAGAAAAAATTTGGAACGCGGCAAGCCGTTGATCGAACCGCTGTATACCGAGGTGGATGCGCAACACGCGGCTGATTTGTTCCGCGGCGTGAATTACGGTCAGCCGTTCGAGCCGATCCCCGGCGTGATTGCGAAATTTGTGGAAGCGGGACACATTCTCGGTTCTGCCGCTGTTTCACTGGAGATCGAAGAAAAGGGGAAGAAAACCCGCTTCTGGTTTTCGGGCGATATTGGGCGATTCGGTTTGCCGTTGTTGCGCGACCCGGTCATGCCTGACCCTGTTGACTATTTGTTGATGGAATGCACCTACGGCGACAAGAAACACAACGACCCGTCTGCCGCGTTCGACGAATTCCGCGATGTGGTGAGGCGGACGATCAAGCGGAACGGCAAAGTGATCATCCCCGCGTTTGCGGTGGGGCGCACGCAGGAACTGGTCTATCATCTAAACACGATGATGCACGACGGCGATGTTCCGCATGTGCCGGTTTTTGTGGATAGTCCATTGGCGGTGAACGCGTCGCAGATCTTCATGCGACATCGCGAGGTGTTTGACTCGGAGACGCTCAAGTTCATCGAAGAGGCGCGCCACCCGGCGCTCAATTTCAAGATGTTGACGTATGTTCACTCGGTGGAGGAATCGAAAGCGTTGAATAAGCGCACCGACCCGATGGTGATCATCTCCGCTTCGGGCATGGCGGAAACCGGGCGCATCCTGCATCATCTGCGCAATAATATCGAAGACCCTAAAAATACGGTGTGCATTGTCTCGTGGCAGGCGCCGTACACGCTGGGGCGCCGAATCGCCGACCGGGAGAAGCAGATCAAAATTTTCGGCGAACCGTATTCGGTCAAAGCCGAAGTGGCGACGATCGGCGGCTTGTCGGGTCATGCGGGGCAGGATCTGTTGGTGAAGTATGCGACCACAGTCAAGAAGACTGCCAGGAAGATATTTCTTGTGCATGGCGAGGAAAAATCCGCCACGCCATTCATGGACATTCTCGCATCGCAGGGAATGCACGACGTTTTTTACCCCGACATGCACGAGAGCGCCGAATTATAAGTTATAATCTCCGCCGCACGAAATACGGGAAGGTGCCAGAGTGGTTGAATGGGACAGTCTCGAAAACTGTTGTGGGCTCCGGTCCACCGAGGGTTCGAATCCCTCCCTTCCCGCCTTACAGACCTGACAGGTAAAGTCAGGTCTGTATTTTCTTAACAGCCTTGTGAATATGCTTCGATCCTGTCGAAGATAAAATGGTCATAGTAGCAGGACTTACGCAGTTGGCGGGCAGTTGTACTGCCGCCGCCGCAGTGCAACTACGGCGCAACAGGTTCAACTGCGTAAGTCCTAATTAAATTGAAGGAAACCATGCTCAAATCTCTCCTGACAAGAATCTCCATTCAGTTGATTGTGTTCGCCGCTCTTGCAACTTCTTGCGCGCCTCAAGCCATTGTTGCTCCAACCCAAAATACGACGCCAACCGTCGCTGAAACGATCCTACCGCCCGAACATCAGGCTACTCCATTGCCTGCGCTTACGGCTTTGCCTGACGCTCCCCCGTCGCTACCCGATAACTCTCTGGCTTTGCCGGCCACCGCGCCCTTGCAATGGCCCACACAGCCAATTACTTTGGAGAATGCAAAAGACATCCAGGAGTTACATCGTTGGGGTCGCGGAGATGTGCAACGCCTCAGACAACTTGAACGAAACCCGGAGCAATTTCTTGTCCAGACCCCTCTTGGAGTGTATTTATATCAAGAGACCCCTCCTTATGTTCTTGCCTTTATGCCGGATGCGGATGAATTTGCCGTATCGGACAATGAAAATTTGTTAGCGGTGAGTCTCAAAACTGGCGATGTCCAAATTTGGGATTTGGAAAGTAAATCTCTAGTTACGACCTATGCGCATTCGTTCCCGGAGGATATCGTCAAGAAAATCGAAGACGATAAACTCCTCCCTTTTTATGTGGGCGGAATGGCATTTTCGCCCGATGGTTCTGAAATTGCAGTTGGATATGCGGACGGCACAGTAGAACTCCGCCGGATCGGAGAGCCAGCCCCATACCTCGCCCTAAAGCATGATTCCTTCTCCTTGTGGCAAACCGATATTGGCTTGATCTACCAACTCAGCTATTCTCCCGATGGAGAGACACTGACTGTCTTCAAATTTGAATCATATACCAATGCGAATCGAATATCTTTTTGGAGTCTACCGGAAGGGAAATTGATCTCGCTGAGCGAGGCGGGGCGATATTACGATTTTGTTCAGCCTGCCTACCTGCCTGATGACCAAACCTTGCTTGTGCTATCCAGGGAGGACTCGTATCTTTTCCTGACGTTGTGGAACGTTCTCACAGGTGAAAAAATGGGGAGATTTGGCACAGACCTTGTTGAAATCAATTCTACCAACCTGTCGCAGGATGGCAGTGCAATCACGATTCTGGGCTCGGATAGTGAAATGAACTTATATCGTATTGTGCGAGAACTACCGGGAGGTAAACTGATCGAAAAGGAGAAACTGAACGGAACATCCGGCGATGAAGAGTTGGAGCAGATTGGAGACTTCCTTTTGGAACAGGGTCACTACTCCAACGTTTGGGGCGAGGAGGATGATTTCAAAGTCGCCCAGGTTGGCATGATCGGCGATCAGGCATTTCGCTTATTGGGAGAGTCTCATTGGTTGACATTTCCCGAAGGAATTAGGCAACCCCTAAGTATTCCTGACGCCGTTTCTAGCCCATATATTGATATTTCCAATCAGTCCGTTACCTGGTGCGAATCTGGAGGGTTGTACATTCTTGATAAACATGGCAATGTAACCAAGATGATTGAAGCATTGCCGATTCCCAACTGCGACGGCGTTATCGTTAGCTCCACCTCTCGGTACGCGGTGATATGGCGTGATACAGCGCAATATTTGGTCAATCTTGAAAATGGAAAATCGAACAGCCTGCAACTCGGGATACCATGGGACCCCAAAATTCTTTCCGCGAGATTTACTCAAGATGATAAGTTTCTAATTACCAGCGCGGCGGGAGGTATTGCCACCTGGCAGGTCGATCCCCCGCAGAAACTCGCAATGAGCGATGCGAGTCTTTATTCCGGCAATAATATCGAAATCGTCATTTCGAGCGACGGCGCTTTTGTCGTTACGCTGGATGCCGGCACGAAACTACAGTTGGACCAAACGAGTCAGATTAAGGTTTGGCGATTTGAAGATGCTTTTATTTTGCGTCGAATTAATCTACCTTTCACCGACAAAGTTCAGCCGAAATTCATATCATTCGCATTATCGCCAGACGATAAGATGATTGCCAGCGGAGACAATTTTGGTGGAATTCGCTTGTGGAGCGTTGAACGCGGAGAAGAACTGGCGCTCCTCGAATTCGACTATCAGCCTGTCGATCTAACTTTTACTCGCGACGGCTCCGGCTTGATCGTTGTTCTGGGCGATGGCACATCTCGTTTGATAGGGATCCCGTAACCATGATCAAAACCCGATAAGTAGTATGCTCAAAAGGAGTTGTCATGATTCTGCGCGGGGGTGGGCGGATTTCATGGAAAACCCATTTATACACCCGCGTTAAACCGTGTTGTCCGTGAATTCCGCGTCCAAAAAATTCGTAGCCAGGGAAATTCCCAGAAACCGGTAATTCACCTTTTCGGGTTTCCCCTGTTTGATGGTAAGATTCTCGCAATGAAACTCAACCTCGCGCTCGCGCAAATCGCCACCAAACTGGGGGATGTCGATTCGAATCTCGACAAGCACCTTGAATTCATTCAACAAGCAAAATCGCAAAAAGCGGACTTAGTTGTCTTCCCCGAACTTTCACTAACGGGATATGTGTTGCAGGATTTGGTCGCCTCAGTCGCGCACACGCCGACGGATGGCGATCCTGTTTTTAAGCATCTTCTCAACGAATCTCGCGACCTGGATATTGTGGTTGGATTCGTGGACGAAGACTCGCGCCACCGCTTCTACATCGCCTCTGCCTACCTTTCAGGCGGACGCGCCATCCACGTTCATCATAAAGTGTATCTTCCAACGTATGGACTCTTCGATGAAGGGCGGTTCTTCGCCTGGGGGGATGCTGTCCGCGCCTTCGACACGCGCTTCGGACGGGTCGGCATGTTGATCTGCGAAGATTTCTGGCACGCCTCGCCGCCTTATTTGCTCTGGCTCGACGGCGCGGACATTATGCTGTTTTCATCCGCTTCGCCGGGGCGCGGTCTGACCGACAAGGAAAAACTCGAGTCTGCTCGTTGGGTGGAGCGCGTGAGCAAAGCCTATGCCAGCATGTTCACATCGTTTGTGGCGCATTGCAACCGTGTCGGCTTTGAAGACGGGTTGCTATTTTGGGGCGGCGCAACGATCAACGACCCGAACGGCGAATTGCTCGCGCAGGGTCCATACTTTGAAGAAGCGTTGACCGTTTCTGAACTTGACCTCAATCAGTTGCGCCGCACGCGCGCGCGGCTTCCGCTTTTGCGCGATGAACGGACAAACCTAACTGTTTCGGAGTTGCAGAGAATCCTGCAAAAATAGAGTTTGACTTGTGAAATTCAAATACGCCTTGTATAATCTTCGACGAGGTTAATTATGGAAACTACTCTAACAAAACGCGGACAAACCGCAGTTCCGGCAGAAATTCGAAAACGATATAAACTGAAAGAGGGAGATACACTGGCTTGGATCGATGATGGGAATACGATTCGAGTTGTATTTCTTCCTGCCCATCCGGTGAAAGCGCTGAGGGGTTCCGGCAAGGGACACAAATTGACGGAACGACTACTTGCCGAGCGTAGGGCGGAATATAAATATGAAAAAGTACGTTCTTGATACTTCGGCGTTGATGGCTTATCTCGAAGCAGAAGAGGGATTCGATAGAGTGGAAAATATTCTCGCTGACGAGGAAGTGATCTTGCCATTCATTTCCCTGATGGAACTGTACTATATCAGTTTACAGGAACAAGGTCAGACTATAGCAGACCAACGACATGCCGCGTTTCGACGCTATCCTGTTATCTGGCAGTTCGATGAACAGACCACATTGACCGCGGCGCGATTGAAGGCGGCGAATCGGATCTCATTCGCCGATTCGCTGATCGCCGCAATTGCAATTCGATATGGGGCGATACTTATCCACAAAGATCCTGAATATGACGAGTTAGCGGGGCAGTTGGAAATGGAAGCGCTCCCATACAAAACATGATTGATCTAACTATCAACACCGATGTCGCTCATCAAATCCTGACAGGCTTCATCAAAAGCGAAGTGACCCGCGTGGGATTCTCCCGCGCGGTGATCGGCTTATCAGGCGGTCTTGATTCGGCTTTATCGTGTGTCCTCGCCGTTGAAGCATTGGGACGCGAGAATGTGCTGGCGGTGCGAATGCCCTACAAATCATCCAACCCCGACTCGCTGGCTCATGCCGAACTGTTGATCGAACAGTTGGAAATTCCCAGCAAGACCATCGAAATCACAGAGATGGTCGACCCATTGTTTGCCAACGACGCGGAGATTACCAAACTCCGCAAAGGCAACATCATGGCGCGCGAACGGATGATCGTTTTGTATGATCAATCCGAAGTTTTCAAAGGGTTAGTTATTGGCACGAGCAACAAGACCGAAATTCTGCTTGGCTACAGCACGCAGTTTGGCGATGCGGCGTCGGCGATGAATCCTATTGGAGATTTGTACAAGACACAGATACGTCAATTATCGCGCGCGTTGAATATTCCCGCGCCTATTATTGACAAACCCCCTTCAGCCGATTTATGGGACGGTCAAACCGATGAAGGGGAGCTAGGCTTCACGTATGAAGAGGTGGATCGGCTGTTATATCTTCTCGTTGACCATCGCTACAGTCCGCAAGAATGTGTGGAAGCGGGCTTTGACGAAAAATTTGTGAGCGGGGTCGTGAAGCGCATCCAACGGATGCAATACAAGCGGATGCAACCGCCTATTGCCAAATTGAGTAATCGAACTATCGGATACGACTTTTTATATTTGCGCGACTGGGGAACTTGATGTTTTATCTTCCGCCCGCTCTCACTCACCGTAAGTTTTTTTACTTGTGGCTGGGGTTGCTGATATCTGTGGCAGGTTCGCAAATGCAGTTTGCGGCGATCCATTGGCACGTCCGCGAATTGACCGGCGAACCGAATCCGCTGGCGCTGGGGGGCATCGGTTTGGCGCGTATCCTGCCTGTTTTTATTTTTTCCATCCTCGGCGGCGCGGTGGCAGATAATTACAACCGCCGAAAAATATTGCTCCTCACCCAGTCGATCGCGGCGTTGCAGGCGGCGGCGCTTGCCTACCTGACGATTACGAATCAAATTACTGTGTGGCATATCTACCTATTGACAGCCATCCAAGCCGCGACTATGGCATTCGATCTGCCTGCCCGTCAGGCAATGGTGCCCAATTTGGTTTCTCGCGAACATTTGCCCTCGGCATTCAGCATGAGTTCGGTGGCGTTTAATACCGGGGCGATCGTCGGCCCGTTGTTATTTGGCGTGATCCCTGAAGGCGGGCAGGGATTTGCCTACCTGTTCAACTCAATTTCCTTCCTCGCCGTCATCCTTGCCTTGTTCTTCATGGGCAACGTTCAACAAGATTTGAATCGCGCGGGCGGCGTCAACGTTCGCTCCATGTGGGACGGCGTGAAATTCATCTTCACTCGTCCGTTGATCCTCTCCACAATGATGATGGATTTTGTTGCCACCTTTTTCGCTTCCGCAAACACGATGTTGCCCATCGTTGCCCGCGACATCCTGTTCGTAGGCAAGGCTGGGTATGCCTGGCTGGTCTCATCTCAGGCGATCGGTTCTGTTGTGGCTGGCATAATCGTTTCCCAGATCAAAGAACTGAGAAAACAAGGACCCTTGTTCCTCACGGCAGTGACCCTGTTCGGGCTGGCGACGGTTTGGTTTGGATTGAGCAGAACATTCATCCCCGCCATGGTTGCGTTGTTGTTCATCGGGGTGGGAGATGCCGTCAGCACAGTGATCCGCAATACCATACGCCAGCTCCAAACCCCGGACCACATCCGCGGCAGGATGACAAGCGTGAATCAAATTTTCTTCATGGGCGGTCCCCAGCTAGGGGAGGTCGAAGCGGGCGTTGCCGCATCCTTGTTCGGCGTTCCGTTTGCCATTGTCAGCGGCGGAATCGGGTGTATTGTTGGGATGTTGCTTATCATCTGGAAGTGGCCCCAACTCATTTCGTATAACGGAAACGAGCCGACTCTGGCGACTGCGCCGGCCGATTGACAGCTACCTTGCGATTCCCATACGATTTGCCGCCGTCATCCTTTTTGGTGTTGACTCGCACTTTGATTGAGGCTATACTGCGGGTAACGAGGTAAATGCCCTATGCGAGCAGATGTTTGCGAGGCAACAAAAGACCACCCAAAAGCACGCGACGTGTTCGCGTGCTTTTTTATTTCATACTTCAAACCCTGAAAGGAGATTGAACAATGGACTATGGAATGATCGGCAAACGCGAGAAAGCGCACAGGTACGCCGAGGAACGCCAGCGGTTCCTCTTCAATAAATTTGAGGTTACTTTTCACGGCGATAACAACAACCATCAGGTGAAATTTGACGGCGGCACGTATTCCTGCGATTGCGAATTTTTCGTCACCCATCACCGATGCGCCCACACGATGGCGCTCGAAATCCTTCTGAAGGATATGGTGCCGGAAACGGTCGAATCCTGATTTCTGCCTGATTCTGCAACTCGACTGCCCCCCGCCCCGGAGGGCAGTTTTTCTTTCGTAACTGAGGTTACACCATCCTGAAGTGGTAGATGAAAACCAAATCTGACTCGCGAAAACCCTCGCGACGTTCTGCGTCAGGTAAGTTCGTAAGGGTAGTTTTCCTGAGCCCGTCTAAACGCTAACACCTCTTGCAAGCTGACCTGAAAATTTAATGAGAGGATTTTAAAAACCCGCGTTTTCGATTAGAATTTTACGATGCAAAAAATTTCACGACGCGATTTTCTCAAACTAGGCGGCGCGAGCCTCGGCGCTTTCGCATTTTCTCCAGCGTTAGGCGTCTTGTTCAATTTTGATGATAGCGACCTGATTCGCGTGGCGACCACATCGGTGAGTGTGTATTCAAAACCCAGCGACGAAAGCTCGATCGTTTCCACGTGGTATCGAGACGACCTGCTGCATAGCCTCGGCGAAGTAGTCGCTAAGGAACCCGAACATAACCCGGTCTGGTATCGTGTGTGGGGAGGCTATATCCATCGGGCAAGGCTCCAAAAAGTAAAGATATTATTCAACAAAACGCTGACTTCGATAGAGGAAGGCACACCGCGGCTAGCGGAGATTACCGTCCCCTATTCCCAGCCCTGGCGCACCAGCCAGGCATTCGGCTGGCAACAATTGGGATTCCGCCTCTACTACGGCTCTGTTCACTGGATCGAAGCGGTCGAGCCTGGTCCGAACGGCGATCTGTGGTATCGCATCTACGACGATTTGACGGGCTTCCCCTACTACGTAGACGCGATGCATTTGAGACCAATTCCGCTTGAGGAATTGACGCCAATCACACCAGAAATTCCCGTCGAACAAAAGCGCATCGAAGTGAACCTGACGACCCAAACCCTGACGGCGTTCGAATACGACAAGCAGGTTTTGAAGACCAGTATCTGTTCGGGCATCCCAAATGGTCCGCGCGACGCGAATGGCATCCCCACCAAAACCCCGGCGGGAGATTTTCGCATCATGGATAAAATGCCCAATAAACACATGGGCAACGGGAATCTTTTTGCAGATTTCACCGATTACGAACTCCCCGGCGTTCCCTGGACGTGTTTTTTTACAGACAAAGGACATGCCTTCCACGGCACCTACTGGCACGAAAACTATGGCGTGCCGATGAGTCGCGGTTGCATCAACATGCGCACCGAGGAGGCTAAATGGTTGTTCCGTTGGGCAAAACCGGACCATCAGATCGGCAAAACGTACAATCGCGGTTTCGGCACGCTGGTGCGGATCTACTACTAGACCATGCCTGAGTTAATCTGGCGGGACAAACAACTCGCAATTCCCAAACCCGAATCACTGGTCGCCGATTCGATTATTTACCCGGGCGGGAACGGATACCCAACGGCAAAATCCGCTCAGCGGTTAATTTGGGGCGATAATCTGACGGTGATGGCGTCGCTTCTTTCAAGCTATGAAGGCAAAATCAATCTGGTGTATGCCGATCCGCCTTTTTTCACGAATAAAAGGTTCCTGGCGCGTATAGGCAGGGGGGAGGATTCGCGCAAACCGCAAAACTGGAAACTGGCGGAGGGCTATCACGATTCGTGGAAAGATTTAGATTCGTATCTGGATTTTCTTTACCAACGCCTTTTTTTGATGCATAGACTGCTCGCTCCTAACGGAACGCTTTACCTCCATCTGGATTGGCACGCCGATTCGTATGCCCGCCTCCTGCTCGATGAAATTTTCGGACCTGGGAATTTCCTGAATGAAATTATTTGGACGTATCACGGTCCCTCGCCGATCAAGCGAGCCTTTAACCGCAAGCATGACACGATTCTGGCTTACGTCAAAAGCGGGGAGTACACCTTCAATGCCGATGCCGTTCGCGAACCCTACAATCAAAATACGGTGAAAACCTTCGGGTCGTCGCGCAAAGCCGGTTTTGGAAAAATTCCAAATTTAGCGCGCGGCAAAGTGCCGGAAGATTGGTGGTACTTTCCTGTGGTGGCGCGCCTGCATAAGGAGCGCACGGGGTATCCCACACAAAAGCCCGAAGCCTTGTTGGAAAGGATTGTTCTCGCCTCCTCGAATCCGGGCGATATCGTTGCGGATTTCTTTTGCGGTTCAGGGACAACCTCTGTGATCGCCGAACGTCATGGGCGAAAATTCATTGCCTGCGACGAATCGTTCCGCGCAATTCACGCTTCGCGTAAACGACTCGCGAATGGGACACAGCCTTTTTCATTGGAGCATGATTCGAATGAGGCGTTTTCAATCGCGCCGCCGACTTCGACCACGAGAATAACTCTTTCCGATCATTCAGTCGCGCTGGAGACAAAACTCGGCGTGGACTATTGGGAGGTTGATCCGAATTGGGATGGGGAAACGTTCAAAAGCGCGGCGCAGGCTTCCCGTCCGAACAGAAGCGGAGAGGTGTCGCGCGAGTTAAAAATAAAAATCGGTCGCAGGGTTTGCGTCCGATTCGTCACAGCACAAGGTCGTTGCTATCAACTACACGTCTAGCCGATAGCCAACACCGCGAATGGTCTTGAGGAATTTGGGGTTATTGGGATCGAGTTCGATGGCGCGGCGCAACCATGAGATGTGAACATCCAACGTGCGCGTGTCGCCGGTGTAATTTGTTTCCCAGACTTTTTTGAACAACGATTCGCGCTCTACGACTTCGCCGTGTTTATCCATCAAAATGTGAAGCAGGGTGATCAAGCGGGGGGTCAGCTTGGTGCTTTTCCCGAGGCATCGTACCCTGCGGTGTTCGATATCGAGACGGATCGGACCTACGCTGACAAGATTGTTGCCGTCACCGGGCATGAGCGCCTTGACCCGGTTTACCAATTTTTGCGCGGTGAACGGGAGGGCAAGCACGGCGTCGGCGAGGTTTTTGTCGACAGGTTTCTCTTTTGCCAGGATGAGGATGATCGGGACTTTTTGATCTTTCTTGCGCAGAGAAAGGCAAATGCGCACGCCTGTGCTTCGCAGGGAGGCGGCGTTGACGACAACTACGACAGGATTGATTTGTTTGAGCTTGGATGCGGCTTGACTTCCATTTTGAAAGGAACGAATATCAAATCCCTTCTTTTGCAAGTCGTTTGCAAAAGAAGGGATTTCTGCATGTCGTCCTTCGATCACGAGAAGTGTCGCTTTTTTCATTGGAATAAGTCTGATGATAATTTCAAACGTATGGGTTGAAAATTACAAAGCCATTATACCTTAATCTTAACAAAAGCCGTTGTTTCGTCTTTTAAGGTAGCGCCGATTAAACTACAACTTCGTCATCTTATCAAGATGCAATTTGTTCTTTAGGGTTCGTAACAAAACTAGCCACCCGACAGTTTGGTTTTTGGACGCAGAAAAATGCAGATGGACGCAGATTTTTTTTGCAAGCCATTCTGAAAAATTCATCTGTATCAACGTTTTCAGCGTTCACACCGCACTGGCGCTCGGCGCAAGTGTCTGCGTCCCATTTTATTAAACTTTCAGGTAGGTAGTAACAAAATAACCCCCTGATAGGGATACGGCCGCGCGAATGGGCTCGCCAAATACTCTTGTAAGTTCGTCGCTGGTTTCCCGGGCGTTTTTTGGGAGTTGTTGCCGACAGCAGTTTTGCCGTGAGTGGCTTGCTTTGGCTGACAGTTGTCAAACAAATTTTATTCTCTTGCGCCATTTTCAGACAGCGCCCTTTTTTCCTGAAATCCGAAAGGTTCTGCGCCTTCGGCCCATTGACCGCTTTTCTCCCTCTACGCGCACCTTCCTGACCGTACCTTTTGGGTAAAGTCCAGCTAAGGATTGGTCGCAGCGCAAGACTGCAAAGCATCTCGCGCGATAGGCGGTTCTTGCGTAAGAGCGACATCAATGTCGTATTACGAGAACTGAATTGACTTCCACTGCCTAACATCGTTAGTCATGGAACGACCCTACCGGTTGGGGTCGATGAACTTGAAGAGGTCGTCCAGATATCGTTCGGCAAATTCAATGACAACCACATCGGGTTTTTGTTCGTCCACCCACGATAAATTCCAGATCCCGCCGCCGCTAAAATTTTGGATGAACATCCCGTGGTGGAAATGTTCGCCCAGCATGGGGTTGACATTGAAAAAGTAGGAGTCATGATAGATAACGAGATTCGGCAAGGTCTCATCTGGGTTATAGGAGAATAACAATTTGCGTCCGCCGAGGTTGATGGTTTTGTAGGAAGTGGCAAGGTCAAACTTGGGAGCGAGCCGGAGTTTCGACTCGGTCAACGAGGTGACGCCGATCACGTTGGCAAGGTCGAGCGACTCAGGCTCCAGCGCCTGCTCTGCGAAATCTGATAATGGGCGCGGGGAAAGATTCGGGTGGGTTTCGCTCAATCGCTCCATCAACAGGGAATACGCCAGATATGCGCCGTAGTCGTTCCAATGCGTGTCGGTGGCGAGGTAAATTTCCCGTTCGGTTTTGGCTTGCAGAAGGGCTGGACGAAGATCGAGAATCTGAGTTTCGCCATGCGTGGAAAGATAGGCGGCAACTTGGTCCAATTTCGATTGGGATCCAATCTGTGGGATTTGGGCGGGCACGCGCTCGGGGTAAATGGTATTTTTACTCGGCACGATAACGACAATCAGCGTGATGCCGCGTTCGGCATAGGTTGAGGATAACGAATCCAGGTTGGCTTGAAATTGCGCCAGCGATTCCTCTGTGAACGATGCGGATTTCTGGTACACATCGAGGTCGCCCTCGGCGGTGTAGACGAGCCAGCCGTCGTCGCCGACGAGGACCTTGGGGAAGACGCGGTCGCCGAGGGTGAGACGCAGGTTGGACGTCAGCGCGATGAGGCGCGAGCGCGCATAGAAATTCTCCTCGATGGCGTAGGGGTCGAGGACGAGAGTCCGCAGGGGGAGGAGGAGCATCCCAAGAAAAATGGCGATGAGTAGTTTGGGATAATGACGCGTCATCTAAAATCCTTCGTAGATGCCGGGGGTGAAGCCGTTCGCCGCCATCATGCCCACGGACAGAATGAAGAGGGCGATGATGAGAATGTCGCTCGCGAGGGTTCGCGCGAATGAGTGTCGCCCGTCTTTTTGAAAATGAAAACCAAACGGCAGGGCAAGAAACAGACCCGCGAGCAGGGCAAGGAGGAACGATGGTTCGATCAACGGGAGCGGGCTCGTATCATGAAATGGAAGCGGGAATGGGGGTTGAACCATGCCGCCTAGCACGCGCAGATATTGGAATGCGTATTCAAGACTCGGCGAGCGGAAGACGAGCCATGTGAACAAAATAATCGTCAGCGCGTAGAGATGGCGGACCGGCTGGAATGTTTTTTGCAACCAACGGTTGAGGAAAAGATTTTCAAGCGCGATGAAGAAGCCGTGAAGCAAGCCCCACGCCACAAAGTTGATCGTGACGCCATGCCACAAACCTGTGAGCAAAAAGACGACGAGGATGTTCAGTGATTGACCGATGACGGGAATCCGTTTGCGCTCGAGGGGGAAGAAAACATAATCGCGGAACCACGTGGAAAGCGAGATGTGCCAGCGCCGCCAAAAATCGCCGATGGATTGCGCGAGGTAGGGGAGGTCGAAGTTTTCGACGAAGCGGAAGCCCATCATCCTGGCGAGTCCGATCGCCATGTCGGTGTAGCCTGAAAAATCGAAATAAATTTGCAGGGTATAGCCAGCCAATCCCAGCCACGCATACGCGGGCGTGAGCGCAGGCGTTGGCAAGTTGAAGACCGCATCCACGGTGACGCCGAGCGCGTCGGCGATCAATATTTTTTTGGCGAAGCCTTTCAAGAAGCGACGGATGCCGTTTGCAATCTGATCCGAGTCTATGGTTGGGTTGGGCAACTGCGCGGCGACGCTCCGATAGCGGACAATGGGACCGACGAGCAATTTCGGGAACATCAACACATAAAACGCGAAAGCAATGAAATTCTTTTCGGGTTGAACCGCGCCTTTGCGAACATCGACGAGATAAGAAATGAGTTGAAAACTGATGAAGGACAAGCCAAGGGGAAATGTCAACGAATCGAGCAGGGTCGTTAGACGGGCGGGGAAGAATCTCTCCAGTCCGAAAAAGAGCGCGTATTGATAGGCGGTGAACAGTTTGAAGAAGGCGAGCGCGCCGACGTTGACGAGCAAACCGAGAGGCAGAATCCATTTTGAGAAGCGGGAGGCGAACAGACGCGCGAGCGAGTAATTAGCGACAATCAACGCGGCGATGAAAACCAGATTGACCGCGCTCCCCCACGCGTAGAAGAGTCCGCTGGCGAGAATCCCCAGCGCGGGACGCCAACGCGGTTGGGCAACGAAATAGGCGATGAGGAAGAACGGGAGGAAGAGAAATAGAAAGAGGGCGGTGTTGAAGTTCATGGCGAAACGCGGCAATTATAACGGAGAGGGTTTCGCGTCGTATATCTTGGTACCACTTGTTTGATACGCAGGTTTCACGGAACACGCGGACATTAATGATTTTCCCGCGCCTCTCGGGATACTGCGCGTCGGCTGTGTCGAAATAGTGAAGTCGGACGTGTTTCGTTTTTTATCTGCCGATCAACAGCACAGTTCCCTCTTCCCATTTCAATGTGGACGAGGGCGACTCTTGCTTGCGGATTTGTTCCGCCATCTCCTTCACGATCTCCATGCGCCGCCCCGCCGCCCAGGGGTATGCCTTATCCCATTCCGCGTCGGTGTTCGGAAACCAGATGATGGCGAACGTTCCAGGTCCGCCGAACTCCCAGTAGAACTCGCACGTTCTTTTGTTGAACAAAGAGCCTTCGATGTATTGGATCGTGCCAGAACGTCCTTTTGCGATCATTTTGACTTTTGCCATTTTGACTTTCCTTCGATCATTCCGAACCGCCCAGCCAATTTTTCCAAATCCCCGGCGTCGAATCGGGGATTGCTACTGCGCCAGCGACTTTGGTATAGAATTCCTGCGGACCCGCCCAGCCGACAATGGCATACCCGTAGCCTTTGATTTTCATTTCCACGAGACATGCCAGCAGTAACGCTTTGCCGATTCCCTTTCCTTGCATGGATTCAAGCACGCCCATCGGACCGAACAAGCCCAACGCCGCCGTGTCGTAACAGGCAAAGCCGACCATGTTGCGCCCGTGTTGGGCGATGTAACTGGATGTGGGAGCGCGCGAGAAGCTAACCTCCATCTCGGTCGCCCAACCATCATAGAAGTGTTCGCGCACCCATTTCACAGCGAGGGATTTTTCAGTGCCGATCGGTTTGCGGATCGTGATGCCGGGCGCGACAAGATTCGAAAACGTGGATAGCGTCTCCGGCAGGTCGTAGAGTTTTACAAGCATATCGGTCATGGAGGCTCCTGTCTCGCTAGAAGTATACCTATGCGCCGATTACTTTACACGTTCAAAATTGGGACGCAGATTCACGCTGAAAACGCAGATTTTTCTTTCTTTCAGATCAGTGAAATCAGCGTTTTCTGCGTCCATCAGGCATGGTGCAAGATAATCAGCCCATAGGTCTGATTATCTTACAAATTCAAAATCGAGACGCAGAAAAACGCGGACGAACGCAGAGGTTGAAAACTTCCGCGCGCATCCGCGCTTGTCCGTGCCCAAGTAACATTCTGTGAGGTAATCAGATTCTTACACGCCGCTAGACCACGTTGAAATCGCTCATCTTGCGGATGCGGTCTTTGACTGCCGGGTCTTTTAATTCTTCGGCTGTGTAGTTCATCTTGAAGTCCACTTGATCTTCGTAGCCGCCGGGTTCGTAAATGAGCATATTGCGGCTGTCTTTGCCGCCTACGACTCTCACGCTGTGGACGGTGTTCGGCGGGACGTAGAGCGCGTCGCCCGCGCTGAGGATGCGGGTCTCGCCTGCGACCGTCCACTCCACTTGACCATCCAGCACATAAAAAGTTTCGGAGTGATCTTTGTGAAAATGCGGCGGCACTTCAAAGGTGGACAGCCAGCGCGAGATCATGATGGTGTAGCGGTTTTCGCTTTGTTTCGTTGTGACGACGAGCTCCATGTCCGTCACGCCGTCCTCCTCGAAGGAGGGGCGTTTGCCCGCCATGGAAAATACGTGTTTTGCGCTCATGATTTTTTCTCCGATGTTAGTACGCCACAGTGACGCGCTTACGGATGAAGCGCGGCGTTTCGATTTCATTGACCAGCGCAACGGCAAAATCTTCGATGGAGATGGCGCTGTTTCCCTGCGCGTCCACCAGCAGACGGTTATCGTCGCCGATGCGGAAGACGCCGGTGCGACTGCCGGGGGCGATTCTGTCGGCTGGGCTGAAGTACGTCCAATCCAGGGTGGTGTTCTGGCGATAGGCTTTCAGCGCGTCGCCGTGCGCGCTGGCGAACGGTCTCCAGTCCGGTGGAAATTGGGGGCTATCCATTAACAAAAGACCGGGCGACACTTCCAAGCTTCCCGCTCCGCCCACGATCAGCAGGCGATTCATTCGAGCGGCTGATAGCCCTTTCATCAGGGAGTTGGCGGCGTCTGTCAATGTGCCGGGCGCGGAAAAATCGGGCGCATACGCGCTGACAACGGCGTGGTGACCGGCTACCGCAACAGCGACGTTGTCCGCGTTCAGCACGTCGGCTTTGTGAAAGGTGAGGTTGGGGTGGGAGGCGTCTCCGCTTTCAGGATGGCGAACCAGCCCGGTGACGGTATGACCGCGCGTCAGCGCTTCCTGTGTGATGACCTTGCCGATGTTCCCCGTCGCGCCAAAGATGGCTATTTTCATATCTATTGCTCTCCTTGTGATAAATTTTGGTCACTATAATAGACTAACACTCTTATCGCAAGCAGGCACTTTGGAGTGATATACTTACCGCATGGAAACCAGAATTACAAATGGAAATGTGTATAAGAAAGCCTGCCCCACCCGTTTGGCGTTAGACCGCATCGCAGATAAATGGACGACTTTGATCGTGGGGCTGTTGGATGGCGGCCCGCGCCGTTTCTCTGAATTGAAACGCGAGATCGAGGGGATTTCGCAAAAGATGCTGACGCAAACTTTGCGCGATTTGGAACGCGACGGACTGGTGACGCGCACGGTGTACGCGCAGATTCCGCCGCGCGTGGAATATGCGCTCACGCCGCTGGGGCAAACGCTGTGCGAGCCGATCGCCGCCATCCGCAAATGGGCGGAGATGAACATCAACGAAGTGGTTGACGCGCAGTTGATCTATGACGCGCAACGCCCCGGAAGTTCGTGAGCCTTCCCTCTGGTTTGACCCGTCAGTTTTTTACATACCCTACACCAACGCATCCCTCACCCACTCGATCGGATGCCGCGCATCCACATTCGCGCCATGCTGAAATTGCATCCGACACGCCGCGCCCGTTGATGCGATTTCCACACTTCGACTTGGCTCAGTGTAAACTTTCCACTCACTACTCTCTACTCCTCTACTCACTATTCCTCTATTCACCGCCATCTCAAACACCTTCATCGAAACCTCATAATGCTCCGTCTCGAAGCCAAACGTCCCTGCCATACCGCAACAGCCCGCGTCGCTTAACTCCACGTCGAAGCCGCACGCGCGCAACAACTCCACGCTGGCATTCGCGCCGCTTGCGATTCCATCGGCAGACAATCCCTCCGCGCGCTGATGGCAATGCGGATGAAATTTTATTTTTCGATTTCGATTCCCTTCACCTCCCAATTGATCCCCCAGTCTGCCTACGCGCAGAGCGCCAAACTCCGATGAACGCAACAAGAACTCATCCAACAACCAGACTTTCGACTCACGCGCGCGAATTTCCTCTTTGGATTCGGGAAGCAAGTCCGCGTAATCATTTTTCAGAAGATAGATTTCGGGAGGCTCGACCCCGACGATAAACGCTTCGCGCGACGGGTCGATCTGATTCAGCCACCTCAACATTTCTCTAGCGTGACGCCGCGCCGCATCCACGAATCCCTTCGAGAGCAGAGACGCCCCCGCGCCAACGATCGGCAACACGCGGACATCGTATCCGCACATCGTCAACACCTCCAACGCGGCTTCTTCCACTTGAGGTTCGATGTAACGGGAAAATACATCGGGCAGGAAAATTATTTTTTCTCCGTGACTCAGTGTCTCCGTGGTTCGCAGTTTCGCCCTTCGACTTGAAATCTGCGGTAAGGGACGTTCCTCCGCCAACCCCAACACCTTCGCGATCAGCTTCTTCGTCGACGCGAACTCCATCAACCCATTCGCCAGCGGCGCGACATACGACATCATCTTCGCCGCGACGTGAAAGTACCCGAACACATAATCCCGCAACGGACGGGGATGAGTCTTGTAATATTCATTCTCGAATTCGTACTTCAACTTCGCCATATCCACCCCGCTGGGACATTCCGCTTTACAGCCTTTGCAAGCCAAACACAAGTCGAGCGCTTCGAAAACATCGGACGATAGACCATTGACCATAAATCGTCCATCGTCCAACGTCTGTGGTCGCGCGATCAGCGCACGCAGCAAATTCGCCCTCCCCCTCGTCGAGTGCATCTCGTCCCTTGTCGCCTGAAACGATGGACACATCACGCCTGTTGATTTCCTGCACACCCCTTGACCGTTGCATTGCTCAACAGCAAGTTCAAATCCGCCTTGACGAGCAAACGATAGATTTGGTTTCCATGATTTCGTTTGATAATCAACTCCATAACGTAAATTCGCATCCATTTTCGGCGCATCAATGATCTTGCCTGGGTTCATTATGTGATTCGGGTCCGCCGCGTTTTTCAGCAGACGCATCGCATCCATCACCTCCGCGCCGTATGCTCGCGCGAGATGTTCGGAACGCGCCAAACCGTCACCGTGTTCACTGCTCATCGCGCCGCCCAGGCTCAACGTCAGCGCAAGAACCGCCTCGCTGATCAAGCGCAGACTCTCCACGCCGCGCGTCGTCTTCAAATCCAACACAGGACGAATGTGCAAACATCCCGCCGACGCGTGGGCGTAAATATTCCCAACCACATCGTGCGCGGATAAAATTTTCTCCACCTCGCGCACAAACTCGCCGAGCCGCTCGACTGGAATCGCGCAGTCCTCGATGAACGCAATCGGTCGCGCCGAGCGCGGTTGCGAATCCAGCAGACCCAGTCCCATCTTGCGGACATTCCAAATCCGCGCCTGATCTTCTTTCGATTCGGCGATGAAAATATTTTCGCCATTCCGCGCTGAGCGGAGGTCTGAGCGAAGCGGAGCGGAGACGAAGACCGCAGTCGAAGCGCTTTGCGGTGTAACGAGACCACGCGCTCGCATCAACAATTCTTTCGGCTCACCACCGCTGAACTCAACTACCAACACCGCGGCAGGCGTCCTGAGCGAAGACGAAGGATCGCCTTGAATCCAACTTGCCTCGCTCGCATATCCCGCCGAACTCCGCGCCGCGCGGATGATCGTATCGGGGATCAACTCAATCGCGGATGGGTTATGAGACAGCAAACGCGGCACATCATCGCACGCCTCCGCCGCGCTCGCGTAAGTAAGCACCGCCAATATCGTATGCTTCGGCTTCGACACGAGATTCACTTTCATCTTGCGAATCACCGCGAGTGTGCCCTCTGATCCTGCAAGTAATCGAGCGAGATTGATGTCAGACGATGGACGATAGACCGTAGACGATAATCCATAATCAGCGGAATCCCATTGTGGCGGCGCAGACGGACTCCACGGCAACAAATAATTCAACCGATACCCCATCGCATTTCGCCATGTCTTTGGATAACTGCGCTTTATCGCATCCGCGTACTTCTCAAGAATCTTGAACACCGCCCCAACCACCCGCGACTGCTCACTGTTCACTGATAACTTGTCACTTTTCACTGATAACTTTTCATTCACTTCTCCCCACGTCGCAAGACTCCCATCCCCCAAAATCACCTCCGCCTCCAAAATATGATCCGCGCTCATGCCGTAGACAATTGAATGCGCGCCCGTTGCGTTGTTCGCGATGACGCCGCCCATCGTCGCGCGTTCGGCAGAGGCAGGGTCGGGACCAAACATCAGTCCGTGTTTTGAGGCGGCTTTGTTCAAGTCAGACAAAACAACGCCAGGCTCGACGATGGCAAATTTTTCCTCGGGGTTAATTTCTACGATCTTGTCCAACCAGCGCGAGCAATCGAGGATCAACGCCTCGCCAACTGCCTGCCCCGCCAGCGAAGTCCCTGCGCCGCGCGGCAAAATGGGAATCTTATACTTCGCCGCCAACTCAACCGCCGCGTGCAACTCCTCCTGATTGCGCGGAATCACAACTCCCAGCGGCTCGATCTGATAGATGCTCGCGTCGGTGCTGTACAAAATCCGCGAAGCCGAATCGGTGCGGATATCGCCAGTGAAATGTTTATGCAGTTCGTATAAAAATTCGCGCGGGAGGGGCATGAGATGATTTTAATACAATCAGTAGTTCACGAAAACGGTTCTTGACGCAGTTGCACTGCGTCAAGGCAGGCGACAGTACAACTGTCGCCTGAACTTTCGTGAACTACTGACAATGTAGGGGCGGAGCAATGCTCCGCCCCTACACAAAATTTCTTTTCTCGGTGTTCTCTGTGGCTCTGTGGCTAAAACTACTTCGCCTTCCCCTGCCCCGCCACCGCTGCGGCTTTCTTCGCCGCCTCCTCGGGGTCGCCGAGATAATAATTCTTCATCGGCTTTAGATCTTTATCCAATTCATACACAAGCGGGACGCCCGTCGGGATGTTCAGCTCGGTGATCTCGCCATCCGAAATATTGTCGAGATATTTCACCAACGCGCGGATGCTGTTGCCATGCGCGGCGACGATCACGCGCCTGCCCGATTGGATCGCGGGACTCAACGTCGCATGCCAATACGGGAGGACTCGATCCAACGTAATTTTCAGCGACTCAGTGGCGGGCATTTGTTCGGAAGTCAAAGAAGCGTAACGCGGATCGAACTTCGGATGCCGCTCATCGGTCAATTCAAGAG
>NZ_DBNHEF010000083.1:0-69740 GCF_057138825.1 Candidatus Defluviilinea gracilis | reverse complement strand
CCCTTGGCGCAACGGTATCTGGAAGAGGGCAGAAGAGTTACGCTACTGCCAACTTCCCGAAATTACACAAATGTAGATGGAAGCCCCGCAAGATTTAGCGTCCCCGCTCAAAAAATTTTTATTTCTGATGAAACGCCAATCGTCTTTCGAACTGTTCAGAAATTGAATAAAAACATGGCTGTTATCTATGGAACCACTGATAATAAGCGCTGGCTCAAAGCATATGGATTTGAGCAAAACACGGAAGGAGTTTTGTTGATTAATTACTACAACGAGGGACCTGAAGATTTGGCTTCATACAAAGAACACGCTGACTTAATATTTGCAAGAAGACTAGCTATGGCGCTACAATTTATGTTCTTGAGAACCGAAATATCTCTTGCTTATGGCGGGGCAGAAGATGTGGTTACGAAATCCATAATCTTTAGCGGTGAAGGTCTTTTACCCAAAGACCCAATTGTTATCTATTCACAAACTCGATAATTTTGTGCTACTATGAATTGTGGGGAAATATATCGGCATAACTCTTGGCATTCTTATTGCATTCCTTCTTGGTCTTGGTGGCTTCGTTTACTTTCAGGGGAAAAAAGAAAATACTTCTCCACAGATTAAAAACGCGAAAGTTGATATTCAGAATAAATCAAACCTTGAACTGTTATTGACTGATGTCGGCTGGCACAAAGCCGATAGTATTACACTTCTTACGGGTGAGATTATTCAAATAAGCCAAATTGCTGGCATTGAAGTAAAGTACTCTGATAAAGAGCAACCCTTCCTCAAACAAGGGGATGGGAAGGGCATGGTATTTGCCTCGGTCGATACCGAAATTGCGGATGAAAAGCTGGTTTTTACCGTTCATGTTGACCCGAAAAGATTGACCAAAGCGCGGGATAAAAACTGGTGGGTGGATAGTCAGGTGATAAGAGCCATGAATAAAATGCTACATCCAAATGCGACCGATGAAATGCTCATTGAAAAAGACAGGGAAATATTCGATACATATAAAGGCAAGATTGACCTTTGGGAGATAAAACTTTAGGAGTATGAAAAAACTGACACTGCTTTTGTTGATATTGGGGAGTTTTATATTTGCAACCAATGTAAATGCTCAAGTGGGATGCTGTGTGGGGAATGTTGTAACTGGAACCGCTTTTTGTCCAAACGATCCCGAGCCATTAAATTGGTATTGCACAAACACAAGTACTGCTTATGGCTGTGGCGGGCTTGATTATTCAACTTGTGTAAATACGAGACCATCATCAGGCGTAGCCTGTGGTCAAACTGGAGTAACTTGCACAGGCTGTGGATGGTCGACAACGGCATGTAGCGGTGGGGGAGGCGGGGGCGGGGGAGGCATAGGCGAGCCGTGCTCAAGCGACTCCGACTGCTCTTCGGGAAGGTGCAGCGCCCAACGGGGGATCTGTGTCGACGCGGGAGGCTTTATCTGCCCAGAAGACCCAGTCTACTGCCCCTCTGGAACCGTAAGAACCGCTACCGTTATAAGATCTTCGTGCCTAAATCCAAAATGCACGGCGGGGAGCGCGCAGACGATAGGGGACTGTTGCTCGGGGCATTGGAATAAGGGGGCATGTACCGATTGGTATGATTGCCCGACGAGAAACAATCCCAACAAAGTTTGCAGGGATTGCGAGGATGATGAGTTTATATGCACTACTCAGAACTATATTACCTATCGATGTGATCCCGTTTGCTCTGTTACTTCCCCCACAAATGTCGTGGTTACTCCGATTTCTTTAACTTCCTCACGAGTTACATGGACACCGGGAAATAATAATATTAGGCAGGGAATTTATGTCTCAACCAGCAAATCGGCGGTGGTAGCTCGAGTGAGATTGGTACTCTAACGTCGTCCGCAAATCATTAGCCTAAAGCTTTCATTCCATCCATCACCCTCTCCTCCCTCCTCACCCACGAAAACTGCTCCACATCCTTCCACACCTGCGTATTGACAAAGCATATACGCGAGGCTATACTCATTCTGAATGAACGTCAGATACACGCTTCATAATATCCTCTTCGAGTGGGACAGCCAGAAGGCGGCTGTCAACTTGCGAAAACATGATGTCAGTTTTGAACTGGCATGTGAAACGTTCTTCGACCCATTCGTTTGTTATCTGGACGATGAAATTGTCGGCAGTGAACTTCGCGAAAGAATTGTCGGCTTAACCACAAATTGGATATTGCTTTACGTAGTCTATGTCATGCGCGACGACAGAATACGAATTGTGTCCGCCCGATCTGTGACCAAGACAGAAAGAGAAATCTATGAAAATCAATAAACTTGCCCAACGCTTACAAAAAGACCGCCGAACGACGATGGTCAGCATCCGCATCCCTGAGGATGTGATCGAAGACCTGAAACGCGTCGCGCCGATGCTCGGTTTTTCTGGGTATCAGGCATTGATCAAAGCGTATATCGGACAGGGATTGCGCGCCGATCTTGAACGCCTCGAAAACGGCGTGGAAATCTCCTCGTTGATCGAAAGCTTGAAAAAGAAAGGCGTGAAGGAAGAGATAATCTCCTCTGCAATTGCCGAGGCGCAAGGTTCATATCAAACTACTTGATGATCTTACACAAATCTTTTTGGACGCTGATTCACGCTGAGAACGCAGATTTTCTTTCTTTTGAATCAGCGAATTCAGCGTTTTTCAGCGTCCCAATATTGAAAGAGAGGGGAATCAATCAAATTACTTGATGATCCCCTCCATCACCCTCCCCTCCCTCCTCACCCACGAAAACCGCTCCACATCCTTCCTCGCCTGCGCGCCCAACGCGAGCCTGCGCGATTCATCTTCTAGTAATTTCTCAATCTCCAGTCTCCAGTCTCCAATTCTCTGATTCTCCAATTCTCCAACATTGTGGTCTCGATACGCCCCTCGGCTTTCACTCGGGGCTACTCGACCACCGTTTGATTCGCGCATTTTTACAAACACCGCATTCCCCTCATTCAACACCTCCCGAATCACGGGCAACTCCGCGCACACGATCGCCCGTCCCGCCGCCATGTATTCGAACATCTTCATCGGGTTGATCACCTCGGCAATGTCCTGTCCGCTCGACGCCAAAATGGAATGCGAATACGGCATCAGCAACACATCCGCCGCGGCTTGATAGAGCGGGATGTTGCTATGCTCCACGAAGCCCGTCATCGTCACGTTCGCAACGCGCGCCTCCTCTAACTTCGATCTCCAAAATGACACGAGTTCGGGCGTGCCGCCGACCCACAAAAAATTCACGCGCGGCATTTGATTCGCCAACTCGAACAACAACTCCGCGCCGCGCCCCTGATAAATATGACCCGTGAAGCCGACGGTGAGTCCCTCAGGCAGATTCAATTGACGACGTGCCTCTTGAGGACTCGGCAGGGATTCGTATCGCTCCAACTCGACTCCATTCGGCGCGACGATCACCGCTTCATTCTCCAATTTGAGGCTGGTTGACCTCTCTAAGGCTTTTCTCAACGCGGACGTGGTGACCGTCATCGTCTTCTTCCCCTTCGCATTCCAAAACTGACGGAGCCACCACGCGCCCATGAGACCTGTCACATCCGCGTGCATTTCGAGGACGACGGGATACTTCATCCACACTCCCAGCGCAGCGGATTGAGGAAGCCATGTGTAAATGAGGTCCGCGCCAAACCTCCGCGCGGCGCGTTGGGCATGGACGATAAAGTCGAGGCGTTTGAGTCGCTTGATGGACGGAAGCAGTTCGAGGGGCGGAGAGAAGCGTACTCCGTAATGCGTATTGAGTATTTCTTGCGAGACAGTCTGCGTTTCCGCAGGCGCGAACATCCGCGCGTCATGTCCTAATTGAATCAAGGCTTGAGCAACCTTCATTGCTTGAATCGAATTCGCAGTCAGCGACGGAATCCGAGAATTGGTTATCAATGCAATCTTCATACCAGTCTCTAATCTCTATTCTCTGCTCTCTATTCTCTAATTCTCAAATTCTCTAATCTTCTTCATCCCCCGCCACGCCATCACCCCCACCGACGCAACATAATAAAACGACAACAACGCGCCCGCTGCGACAATGCCGAATCGCGGCACGAGCACGAATGCCAGCGCGATCTTGATAATGCCGACAATGAGCGTGACCTTGATGGGATATTCGGGCAAGCCGAGCGAAAGCAACAGCGGACGATTCCAGAACAACGTGTAATTGAACGCGAGACCAACGACGAGCGCGATCATCGCGGGATAGGCGGGGAGAAATGTGTCGTTGCTGTAAATGCGAATCATCCATTGACCAAGTAACACGAAGCCGATGGCAATGGCGAAGTTGTACGCGAACGAAAGTGATGTGACCTTGCGCAGAAAATCTTTGAGCCGCGTCCATGCGCTTTGCACCACGAGACGATTGATCTCGGGGAACGTGCTTGCAATCAGCGGATCGGTGACGATGGACAGAAAACTGACCAGCGTGTATGCCAGTTTGTAATAGCCCGCGGCTTCGGGCGTGAGGAAGAACGCCACCCACAACAACTCACTCTCGCGGAAAATTTTGATGATCGTGGCGCTGACGTTGGAACTGACCGCAAAGCGAATCAACTCGCGCCACTCGCTCCGCTCGCTTCGCTCGGCGATTGCCGAAAATGATTCGCGCCACCAACCACTGCCGAGAACTCTGTGCAATTGTATTTGCGCGGCGAAGAACATGCCAAGCCCAAGGATCGTTTTGCTGAGGAGATAGGCAAACAGAATTGATTGAAGTGTGCCATGCGTGAGGAACGCGGCAACGATGACAATCGTCGTGACGATGCTTTGCAGGAGATTGACCGTGCCTTGCAGTTTGATCCTGTTCGTGACTTGTAAAATGCCAGTGGATGTTTCGGTGTTGAAATTGGCAAGCAACCCAATCGCAAAAACGATGAACATCCATGCCGTGCCTGCGGTTTTCGCGTTGTACATTTCGGCGAGGTTGGCAGTCAACACGACGGCGAAAAAAGCAAGCAGTGAAACGACGGCTTCTGTGAGGCTGGCGGCTTTCAGCAACGCGGAGGCTTTTGATTTTTCACCTTGTTCAAGATATGCCCCGCCATATTTCACCACCACCTCACCCATGCGAAACGAAAAAATGCTGTTGACCGTGGAAGCATACGCCATGATCACGCCGATCAAACCGTAGCCCGAGGGTCCGAGCAAGCGCGTCACCAACGCGCCTTGAAGCACGCTCAACGCCAACGCGATCGTGTTGTTGCTAAAGAGGTGGAGGCTGTTGCTTACGACACGGTGGAAGAGATTGTCTTCGCGGAGAGAGGTTCGGATTCGTTGAAGCATACGATGGCAAATTGTAATCGTTATGAGCCATTATCGGGATTGAGGAGTCAAGTGAGGCGCGCAAAAGGATGCGGATGGGTTTTACCACAGACAGGAAACCCTAAGACACTGTTTCTTAAGTACACGGATTTGACGGATTACACGGTCAACCACGGATTTTAAAATGGTTTTCTCCGTGAAATCCGTGTTATCCGTGTCCAAAAAAGACCTAAGAAACACTCTCTAACCACTGAGACACGGAAACACAGAGAAACCAATTAAAAAACTCCGTGACTCAGTTTCTCCGTGTTTCAAATATTCACAGATCGTCACTCTCTCGTGATGTGAATATTTTTCATGGTCAGCGAAAGCCTACAAAATTGAGCGCCCTCAGCGCGGATCAAAAAGTTACCTTCGGCAGTCTTATGATAAGATTTGTCCACGCAATCAAGATAGGAGAAACCGGCTTGATCGCCACCCTTCATTCAAAAACCGTCAAGATCATATTCGTTGCCATCCTGCTTGCAAGCCTGTCCCCCGCGTTCGGAGGACAGCGATTCGTCCACGCGCAGAACGGAGGGGTCACATTAAGCGCGGCGGCGGGGTTCGACGGGTATTGCAAAGATAAACGCTGGCTGCCCGTCCGCGTGGAGGTGGAAAACACCGGCCCCGATCTGGACGCGAGCGTGCAAGTCTCCTATCAAAACAGCAGTGGGGGCATAACTTCCACAACGACCGAAGCGCAACTCCCAACTTCATCGCGCAAAGCCTTCTTTGTATATATTTTCGCCGACGGCTCGCTGAGGGATTTCACGGTCAGCCTATTCGATGGAAAGAAAGTTCTGCAAAAAGTAAAACTTTCGGCAAACTGCCTTGCCGACACCCTCCTGTTGGTCGGCGTGATCTCCGATACCCCGGCGGCCTTCGATGGGTTGAGCGACATCAATCCGCTGGGCGGGACCTCCCGCGTGGCGCAATTGCGCATTGACGATCTGCCCGAACGCTATCAAGCCTGGCGGACATTGGACGCGCTTGTCGTCTCGAATGCGGATACGGGCGTTCTGACCGCCGCGCAAAAACAGGCAATGGAATTGTGGCTGAGTTCAGGCGGAAAATTGTTCGTGGCTGGCGGGGCGCAATGGCAAAGGACAACCGCCGGGTTAAACGAACTCCTTCCCGTCGAAATACGATCCACGCGCAATGTGACGGATCTGACCAACCTCAGCGCGTACGTTGAGGATGAGAGTCCGTTGAGTTCGCAGACCACGCTCGCCGTCGGGACGATGCGCGAGGGGGCGCGGGCGTTGGTCGAGGAGGAGGGAGTCTCGATCCTTTCGCAAAAGAATGTCGGGTTTGGCGAGGTGTATTATCTGGCGGCGGACCCGTCGGCGAATCCGTTGGTTGGTTGGGCGGGCATGAAAACGCTGTACGAGCAATCGCTGGCAACGCGCCCTCCCCTGCCGCCTTGGGCAATCTCAACGTTTGATTCCTCTGGGTATTCAAACCCGGCGGAGCAGGCGCTCGGCGCGATGAAAGAATTGAGTATGCCTTCGATCCTGTACATCTGCGGCTTGCTTGGGTTGTACGTGGTCGTGATGGGTCCGTTGAATTTTCTTGTCCTGCGCCGGACCAAACGCCGCGAACTGGCATGGATGACGATCCCCGCGCTGGTGATTATTTTTTCGTGCGTGTTCTACGCCACCGGTTTTTCCTTCCGCGGGTTCACTCCCATCATGAACCGTTTGATGGTGGCGCAGGCATGGGATGGTGTTCCACAGGCAAATGTCAAAGCGTTGGTCGGGGTGTATTCTCCCGTCCGCGCCGGATATGATGTGACCGCCGCTGAGGGCTTTATGCCTCGCGCGTTTTCAGGCAGTTTTGGCGATTTGCAGGCAGACAATCAATGGGCTGTGCTTCAACAGGATGACTCGATGACCCTGCCGGATACGCGCGTGGAGATCGCCGGCATGAAGGCGCTCATTCTGGAGGGCAGCCTGCCCGCGCTCCCCATCAGCCACACGCTGACGATAGACCTCGGCAAAACTCCGTCATCCGTGACCGGCACAGTGACCAATGCAAGCGAGTTCACTCTCAAGGACGCCATGCTCATTACTCCCGGCGGCTGGAAGGAACTTGGCGATTTGAAACCCGGCGCTTCGACGGATGTGAACCTGTTTCTCACCTCGTCAAGTTCCAGCTTCTATTCCAGCAATGCGGGCAACATTCTGAACATCAATCCCATCGCCATACAACCCGATGTGGAAGCGGCGCGGCAATATTCCTTTTTGCAAGCCGTTTTATCCAGCAGCGATTATTCGTATATGAACGCTGGCAACTGGGGCGTATACCTGATCGGCTGGATGGATCGCTCCGACCTCCCCGTTGGCATTGACGGGCGGCGGTATGATCGGGTGGATACCGTGCTGTACATTCACAGCCTCACGCCTCAACTCAAAACCGAGGGCAGTGTATTAAACCTGCCGTCCGGATTCTTCGCATGGGAATCGTCCAGTCCGCTGGTTTCGCCATACTCTGCGTTTGAGATTCCAGATGAGGGATACATCCTCCGTTTTAAGCCCGCCATGCCGATACAATTCCGAAGCGTTCAATCGCTCAAGCTCATGCTGGTCAGTTCCAACCCCAGCGCGTTGACCGCCTACGCCTGGAATTTTGAGACCGGATCATGGACGCGATTAGCAACCGACAAGATGACCATCACCATCTCGAACCCCGATCAGTTTGTCGCGCCCAACGGCGAGGCGCGCATCCGCGTGGTTCAAGACCAATCCACGTATACCGAAATTACCTCCACAACCATCACCATGCAGGTGATTCCATGAGCGCGATCATCGAGATCAAAAACCTCAGCAAGAACTTCGCCCGCCGCCCCGCGGTCAGCGACGTGAACCTCTCCATCGAAAGCGGCGAGATCTTCGGATTGGTCGGTCCCAACGGCGCTGGCAAAACCACCACCATGCGCATGGTCGTCACGCTGCTCCAGCCGGACCGCGGCGAGATCACCATAGGCGGACATTCGGTGCGCAAATCTCCCCGCGACGTGCGGCGCATGATCGGCTTCATGCCCGATTCGTTCGGCGTGTACAACGACATGACCGTGCAAGAGTACCTCGACTTCTTCGGCGCCTGCTACAAGATTCCCCCCGCCCAGCGAAAGACCCTCCTCAACGACCTGCTTCAACTGGTGGACCTCGCTCACCGCCGCAACGACATGGTAGACACCCTCTCGCGCGGACTCAAGCAACGCCTCTCCATCGCCCGCGTCCTGATCCACGATCCCAGCATTCTCATCCTCGACGAGCCCGCCTCCGGCTTGGACCCTCGCGCCCGCGTCGAGATCCGGGAACTGTTGCTGGAGATCGCGCGTCTCGGAAAAACGATCATCTTCTCCAGCCACATCCTCGCCGACGTGGCGGAACTCTGCACCCGCGTGGGAATCATGGAAGGCGGCAAACTGGTCGCGCTCGGCGCGCTCAACGAACTGACCGAGAAAGCGATGCCGCATCGTCTGATCCGCGTCGCGTTCCTGAACCAGATCGAGGTCGAGCAGGCGCAGAACGCGCTCGCCGCATTGCCGGGCATCTTCGCCGCCCGCGCGCAGGATGGGCTGGGCAAAGCCGGCTGGCTATCCTTCGAAGCCGAGTTCAGCGGCGACGACGCCTCTTTGCAAACGCTTCTCTCCACGTTGGTCTCGCAGGGACTCCCCATCGTCCACTTCAGCGAAGAGACTCAAGACCTCGAAGAGGTCTTCATGCGCGCCACGCGCGGGATCGTTTCGTAAATTTTTGGGACGCGGATTACACGGATTCCACGGAGAAAGAAACAAAAAATCCGTGTCCATCCGCGCAATCCGTGTACGAAAGAAACTGTGTTACAAGGAACCAACATGGAATCTACGACCTCCATTCCCGAAGCCCCCAAAAAGATCGAGCGGCAGAGCATTCTCAGCCGCCTGATGGACAACCCGGTCATCCTCAAAGAACTGCGCGGACGGATGCGCGGCGGGCAAGCCTTCGTCCTGCTCACCATCTACCTCGGGCTGATCGCCATGTTCATCCTGTTTGTCTACAGCGTTATCTCCCCGGCTTATTCTTACGCCTTTGACGCAAGCGCCCGCCAGGACGCCGGTAAAGCCATCTTCGGCACGGTGGTCCTGCTCGAACTTTTGCTGGTCAGTTTCATCGCGCCCGGGCTCACCGCCGGGGCGATCACCTCCGAACGCGAACACCAGACCTACGAACTCCTGCGCACCACATTGCTCTCGGCGCGCTCGCTGGTGCTGGGCAAACTCGGTTCCGCCTTTGCCTACATCTTCCTATTGATCCTCACCGCCGTTCCCCTGCAAAGCCTCGCGTTCTTATTGGGCGGCGTTGGTCTGGGCGAATTGATCGTTTCCGAATTGATGCTGGTTGTCACCGCGGTCTTCTTCTGCACGCTGGGCATCTTCTTCTCCAGCCTGGTCAAGCGGACGCTCGCCGCCACCGTCAGCTCGTATGCCGCGATCCTCTTTTCATTTCTCGTGATCGTGTTCATCTTCATGCTCATCGCGTACACCGAGGCGCTTTCCTACAACAGCATGCTCGAACAATTCACCGAATACATCCTGGGTATCATCATCTGGGCGCTGGTTAGCACAAATCCCCTCATGGCGGCGATCCTCAGCGAAGTGATCCTCGTGGAAGACCAAAACTTGTTCTACACGACGAGTCAAATATTCGGCTCGAACGGACCGACCTACCTCCCCTCGCCGTGGATCGTCTACGTCCTGTTCTATACAGGCTTCACCCTGCTCCTGATCTTCTTCAGCATTCAATTGGTCAAACGCCCCGACCGTTAAACCGATGTCAACCATCTCCGAACTAAACCAGCCCCTCCACGCATGGATTCGCCGCCTGCGAATGCAACGCGCCCTCGCGTGGTCGTTGCGCGGCTTCATCGTCGGCATGTTGGCATCGCTCGCCGTCGGATCGTTCATGTTATATCAAGCCAAAATTTTGCGGGCTGAATTTCTCGCGCTCGTCCTCTCGGCATCGCTCCTCGCCGCAATTCTTTTTGGATTGACCGCCGCCCTCTGGCGGATTCGTCCCCTCGACGCCGCCCGCCGCTTCGACCTGCTCTTCCATTTGGACGAACGCGTCAGCACCGCCGTCGAACTGACTCGGCTCCCCAGCCTCGTCTCGCCTGAGATTCTTCACCGCCAACTCGCCGACGCGGTGACCGCCGCCCGCAACGTGAACCCGCGCCGCGAGTTTCCATTGAGAATCCAATCTCGTGAAGCAATCACTGCCCTGTTGTGCATCGCGCTGATCGCCCTCGTCTGGTTTCGCGGCGAGGCGATGTTCCAAGCCGCGCAACAGGCGCGCGCCGTCGAACAAGCCGTGCAGGAACAAGTGACCCAGATCGAAGAGATCATCCAACAGATCGAAGCGAACGAGACGTTAACCGAGGAGCAAAAGCAAGCGCTCACCGATCCACTCAAAGAGGCGCAACAGGCATTGCAGGATAATCCCTCGTTGGAAAACTCGGTGTCAACGCTGACGAACACCGGCGAACAATTGCAAGCCCTCTCCGACCCGCAGGCGCAACAGATGGGCGAGGCGTTGAAAGAGGCGGGGAATCAACTTGCGAATCAAAACGGCAGTCCGCTTGAATCGGTGGGAGAGCAATTGGCGCAGGGCAACACGGTCAACGCCGCGACCGAACTCGCCAACATGGACCTTAGCCAGTTGAGCGCAGAGGAACAGGCGCAACTCGCCGAACAGTTGAGCGCGATGGCAGAGTCGCTTCAATCTACGAATCCCGAATTGGCGAATCAACTGAACCAAGCGGCGGAGGCGTTGCAAAACGGAGATACCGCCTCGGCGCAACAAGCATTGGATCAAGCCGCGCAATCTCTCGCGCAAGCGGGACAGCAAGTCGCATCGTCGCAAGCCGCAAGCCAGGCGGCGAGTCAACTACAACAAGGCGCGGGGCAGGTGTTGGCGGCGGGCGGAGGTCAGCAGGCGAGTCAAGCGAATCAAGGTGGGCAAAACTCCGCGAATGGCGGCGCAGGCTCAGGGTCCGGAAATGAATCGGGCGAGTCCCAGAGCGGAAACGAATCGGGCAGTGATCCCATCGCGCAGAACAATGGTCCCGGTGATGGCGGTGAGTCGTCTTACGAACAAATTTACGCGCCGCAATTGTTGGGCGGCGAAGGCGGCGAGCAAGTGAATCTGCCGCCGTCTGATCCGAACAGCGGCGATGTGATCGGACAGGGACCGACGACGCCGGGCGAGCCCGGCGCAAGCACGGTTCCGTATAACGAAGTTTTTTCGCAGTATGAGCAGGTGAATAACGAGGCGATCGAAAGCGGCGCGGTGCCGCCGTCGTTCATTCAGATCGTGAAAAATTATTTTGATTCGTTGAAACCGTAAGACAAAATTAATTTTGTCGTACATGGAGAGACCATGAACTTAACCGTTGACCAATTCCGCGCGCGCGCCGAAGCCATCGAAACCGAGGTGGGACGAGTCATCGTCGGGCAAAGCGATGTGGTGCGGCATGTGCTGGTGAGCATCCTCGCGGGTGGGCATGTGTTGCTCGAAGGCGTGCCGGGACTCGGCAAGACGATGCTCATCCGCACGCTGGGCGATGTGTTGGATCTGAAATTTTCGCGCATCCAATTCACGCCCGACATGATGCCCGCCGATATTATCGGAACGGAAATCCTCAGCGACCAAAACGGCCAGCGCGAGTTTCGCTTCCGCCACGGCCCGTTGTTCGCCAATTTGATTCTGGCGGATGAGATCAACCGCGCCACGCCGAAGACTCAATCCGCGCTGCTCGAAGCCATGCAAGAGACTTCGGTGACGGCGGCGCAACAGACCTACCGACTCGACGAGCCGTTCTTCGTGATGGCGACTCAAAATCCGCTGGAGATGGAGGGAACGTATCCGCTTCCCGAAGCGCAACTCGATCGTTTCTTTTTCAAGGTCAACGTGAACCTGCCGAACGTGAATGAGATGGTCGAGATCATGGATCGCACAACCGGCAAAGAGTCTCCGTCGGCGAATAAGGTCGTCAGCGGCGCGGAGATTTTGCAAATGCGCGAACTGGCGCGCGGCGTGCCGATGGCGTCGCACGTCAAAGATTTTGTCGCGCGTTTGGTGCTCGCCACGCATCCCGAAGACCCGAACGGTTCGCCGCTGGTAAAACAATTTGCGCGTTACGGAGTCTCGCCGCGCGGCGCGCAAGCGTTGACGTTGGGCGCCAAAGTGACCGCGCTCTTGAACGGCCGTTTCAACGTCGCCTTCGACGATATCAAAGCCGTCGCCCCCGCCGCGCTGAGGCATCGTCTGCTGTTGAACTTCGACGGCTTGGCGGAGGGGATTCGCACTGATGATGTCATTGGTGAACTCCTCGCTGAACTTCAACCCCAAACCAATTAACCACAAAGGGCACGAAGAACACAAAGTTTTTAAGACCTCACGAAAAACCCTTCGTGGTTAAGAAACACACTTTGAGAAGTACCCGGTGGTCGAGTAGTCCTGAGCGAAGCCGCCGCGCTGAGCCTGTCGAAGCGGTAGCGAAGTCGAAGGGCGTATCGAGACCACCAAGACGTAAAGTAATCTTGTTGCAAAAGTTTGTATGCGCACCTGTGGTTTCGATACGCTCCTCACTTCGTTCGTCGCTACTCAACCACCGAGTTAGAATCAAACAAACTTTCCGCTTTCCACTTTCCACCTTCATCCTTCATCATTCATCCTTCTGAATTTATGCTCTTCGACGAACCCACCCTCCGCAAGTTGAATCAACTCACCCTCATCGCCTCGCGCGTGCGCAGTGGAGCGATGAAAGGCGAGCGTCGTTCCTCGCGGCGCGGCTCCAGCGTGGAGTTTGCCGACTATCGCAACTACGCGCCCGGCGACGATCTGCGCCGCTTGGACTGGAACATCTACGCGCGGCTTGAGCGTCCGTTTATCAAACTGCTCGAAGAGGAAGAAGATTTAGCCGTTCACATTTTGATCGACGGGTCGCAGTCCATGGATTGGGGCGAGGGCGATGAAAATAAATTCCAATACACGTTGAAACTTGCGGCGGGACTCGGCGCGATCACGCTCGCGTCCGGCGATGTGCTGACCGTTGGATTTCTACAACACGGCAAAGTTGATGCGGAGTTCGGTCCCTCGCGCGGAGGCGCTTCGCTTGCGCGCCTGTTCCGCTTCCTCGAAAAGATCGAACCCGACGGCGAAACGAATCTCAACCGCGCCATGCGCGACTATTCCATCCTCCCGCGCCGCGCCGGACTCGTCATCCTCCTCTCCGACCTCTTTGCAAACGACGGCTACGAAACAGGTCTGCGCCAGCTCATGGGACGCGGGCACGAAGCCGCGCTGGTGCACGTCCTCGCGCCCGATGAACTCGATCCGCCGCTCGCGGGCGATCTTCAACTCGTGGATATCGAAACGAATCAAACACAAGACGTCTCGCTCGACGGCGGCTTGCGCGAACGCTACCGAACCCGCGCCCGCGCATGGATTCAATCCACGCAGACCGAATGCCGCAAACGCAACATCCGCTATCTCGACGCGGTCACGAATCAAACGTGGGACCACATCCTGCTCCTTGAAATGAGAAGGGCGGGGTTCGTAAAATGATTCAAACACAAAGGACACGAAGAGCACAAAGGAATTTAAAAGGAATCCTTCGTGACCGTTGTGTCCTTCGTGGTTAAAAATTCTTATGCGCCTCCTCACCCCCCTCGCCCTCACCCTCGCCGCGCTCGCCATTCCCATTATTCTTCTTTACATGCTCAAACTGCGCCGCAAGCAGGCACAGGTCTCTTCCACTTTCCTCTGGCAACAACTTCTGCGCGAACAACAAGCCAACGCGCCGTGGCAAAAACTCAAACGCAACCTGCTCCTGCTCCTGCAACTGCTCATCCTCGCCGCGCTCGTCTTTGCCCTCGCGCGCCCCGCCCTGCAAGTCCCCGTCGTCGCCAGCGGATCGGTGATCGTCCTGCTGGATGCCTCCGCTTCAATGAACGCGACGGATGGGAACCCGACTCGATTCGACTCCGCGCGTGACTCGGTCCTCGACCTCATCAACGGACTCTCCCCCGCTTCTTCCCTGACGTTGATTCTGGTCGCCGAGAAGCCCCAGACCTTGATCGCCGCCGAAACTGACAAAACCCTCCTGAGGCAAGCGCTCAATAACGCGCAAGCGACTCAAGGAGTCGCCGATTGGGAATCCGCCTTCGCGCTTGCGGCAGGCGCGGGAGGCAACTCGACCATCGTGATCGTCTCAGACGGCGGCTTGCCCGAAAGCGGACTCCCCTCCTTGCCCGGAGAGATTCGCTTCATTCCCGTCGGCGAATCGCAAAACAATCTCGCTATCACCGCATTGGCATTACGCCCCGCGCAAAAATCCCCGCAGTTGTTCGCCGAAATCACCAATTTCGATTCATCCGACCGCAATGTTTTGCTCTCCATTTATTTCAACGATCAACTCATCGATGCGCGTCAACTCTCCTTGTCTGCAAATTCTCGCGAAAGCCTCACCCTCGACGATCTCTCCAACGACAGCGGCATCTATAAAGCGACCATCACAATCCCCAATTCTTCCAATTCTCTAAATTCTCTCAATCCCTCCAACTCTCAAAGTTCCCAAAACTTCCTCGATTCGCTTCCCCTCGACAACACCGCCTTCGCCGTTTTTCAAGCCTCCAATTCTCGCCGCGTCCTGCTCGTCTCAAAAGGGAATTTGTTCCTCGAGCAGTTGCTTGCTTCACTGCCCGGCATTCAACCCTTCCGCGCATTGCCCGCCGCAGACGGGACGGTTCAGATTCCCAACGACCCGTTCGATCTCTACATCTTCGACGGCATCGTTCCTCCCGAATTGCCGAACGCGAACCTGCTGTTCATCAATCCATCGTCCAATCCGTTCTTTGAAGTCGGCGGCGCGTATAACGAATTCAAGAATATGCAAGTGACGGAACATGCGCTCACCAATTTTGTGGACTGGAGCAACGTCCACATCCTGCAAGCGAAACTTGTCGAGACCCCCGCATGGGCTGAGACGTTGATCGCATCAGACGCGGGTCCGCTCGTGTTTGCGGGCGAGACGAAAGGTCAACGCATCGCCGCGCTCGCCTTCGACTTGAAAGAAAGCGACCTCCCGCTCCAGATCGCCTACCCGATTCTCTTTTCCAATTTGATCAACTACCTCGCGCCGCCTAGCGCCTTCGACGCGACTCAATCACTGACGCCCGGCGAAAGCCTGTCCATCCTGCCGCAATCGAATGTGGACCGCATCGTCGTCGCCTCGCCGTCGAATCAGGCGTATACCCTCCCGCTCGATCAACCGACCTTCACCCAAACCGACGAACTCGGCTACTACGCGGTCAACTTCATCTCCGGCGATTCCAATCGCGTCGAATATTTCGCCGTCAATCTTTTCGACGAAAACGAATCGAACATTCAGCCGCGAGAATCGATTCAAGTCGGGCGTTCGACCGTCACGCCCACCGTCGCGCAACAGATCGGTCAACGCGAGTTGTGGACCTGGCTCGCCGCGCTCGCGTTGCTCGTGTTGATGATCGAATGGCAGGTGTTTCATAGAAAACAAATACCGTCATTGCTTATCTTTAAGAGCACTTTGGACGCAGATAAACGCTGAGGACGCTGATTTTTTGATTTGGAGGAAGAATGAATAAAAGATTGAAACCAAACGCCGCTCCTTCGACAACATGCGGAAGGAATGGTGGCTCGCCCAACACAAATCCGAATCCCAAAAATAGGATCAGCGTTTTTCAGCGTTCATCAGCGTCCCAAAAGATTTTATGAGATTCACCTCCCCTCTCTTCCTCCTCCTTCTCCTCCTCGTGCCGCTCGCGGTGTGGATGGGCAAACCAGCCCGAGGTCCGGGGTGGACGCGCGAGATCGTCTCATTAATTCTGCGCGTGGTCATCATCCTGTGTCTGATATTTTCACTCGCGGGACTCGAAATCGTCCAACGCGGCGACGCGCTGGCTGTCGTGTTTTTGGTGGACGTGTCCGACTCGATGCCGCCGCAGGCGATCACTGCCGAAGTGGGATATGTGCAAGACGCGCTCGAGGCGATGTCGCCCGACGATCGATCTGCGGTTGTGTTGTTCGGCGCGGACGCGTTGGTCGAACGGCAAATGTCGGCCGCCAAAGAATTGAGCGCGTTCACCTCCGCCCCGGTCACCAACCAGACGAATCTCGAAGAGGCGATTCAACTCGGCTTGGCGTTGTTCCCCTCGGGCTATGCCAAACGGATGGTGATTCTCTCCGACGGAGCGCAGACCAGCGGCGACGCGCTCGAAGCGGCGAAGTTCGCGGTTGCGTCCGATACGCAACTGGTCGTTGTGCCGATCGTCGCGCAACGCGGTGCGGAGGTATCGGTTCAAAACGTGGACGCGCCGACGCGCTTGCGGCCGGGCGAACAGTTCGATCTCACCGTTACTTTGCAAGCGAACGAACCGACTCGCGCCACCGTGCGCGTGTTGGGCGGAAGCGAAATTTTATATGAAGGCGCGTACGATCTTCGGCGCGGAACGCAATCGTTGAGCCTGCCGCTGGTCGCGGGCGAACCGGGTTTCGTCAATTATCAAGTGCAGATCGCCGCGACTCAAGACGGCTTCTATCAAAACAACCAACTCGACGCGTTCTCTCAAGTGGAAGGCCCGCCGCGCATTTTGCTGGTCGCGCCGCCCGCAGGCGAGACGTTGCCCGGCGGCGAGGCGAGACCCGATGAATTCTCCGCGTTATTGAGCGCGTTGGAATCGGCTGACTTTCAAGTGAACGTCGTCGCGCCGAATCGTTTGCCGTCGGACTTGCCGTCGCTGGCGCAATATGATTCGGTCGTGCTGGTGGACGTCCCAGCCCGCGCGCTCGGCAACAACCAAATGGAAAATTTGCAAAGTTATGTGCATGACCTCGGCGGCGGCTTGGTCGCTGTGGGCGGACCCACCTCCTACGGCGTGGGCGGATATTTCCAGACCCCGCTCGAAGAAACCTTGCCGGTGGACATGCAGATCAAAGACGAGAAACGCCGCCCCAATTTGGGGATCGTTTTTATCATTGACCACTCCGGCAGTATGGAGGAAACCAGCGGCGGCGTGACCAAACTCGAACTCGCCAAAGAAGCCGCGGCGCGTTCGATCGATTTCCTCTTCCCCACCGACCGCGTCGGCGTGATCGCGTTCGACGATTCCGCTTCGTGGGTTGTGCCGATGACCGAACTCAGCGACCCCGGTGCGGTTGTCAGCGCCATCGGTTCGATTCGCGGCGGCGGCGGAACGGACATCATGGCGGGTGTGCGAGCCATGTCGGAAGTTCTGCCAGACGATCCCGCCAAAGTGAAACACGTCATCCTGCTCACCGACGGCGGCGCAGACCCGACGGGCATCCCCGAACTTGTGCAAAAATTATTTGAAGAAAACAATATCACGCTTTCGACCGTCGGCGTGGGCAACGATGCCGCGCCGTTCCTCGAAGACCTCGCCGAGGCAGGCGGCGGTCGTTATCATTTCACCAACGACGCGAACAGCATCCCCAGCATCTTCACCGAGGAAGTGTCGCTCGCCACGCGCGCGTATCTTGTCGAAGAGCCGTTCTTCCCCGCGCTCGCCAACTCCTCGCCGATCCTTTCGGGCATCAATGAAATCCCGCGCCTGTATGGGTATGTGGCGTCGAGTCCGAAAGACCTCGCGCAGGTGATTCTCAAGTCCGACAAGGACGATCCGATTCTCGCGTCGTGGCAATATGGTTTGGGTCGCGCCGTCGCGTTCACCTCCGACGCCACCGGGCGCTGGGCGCGCGATTGGCTCGCGTCGGATAACTTCGCAAAGTTTTGGGTGCAGGTCGTTCGCTCCACCATCGGCAACCCAACCGACAACGCGCTCGCAACCGACATCGAACTCACCGATGGGCAGGCGCGCATCACCCTCGACGCGCAGACTCCAAGCGGCGAATTCATCAACGGCTACGCGGTGGACGCCAACATCGTGGCGCCGAACGGCGAAACCAACTCGCTGACGTTGAGGCAGGTCGCCCCCGGTCGGTACGAAGCGTTCTTCGATCCGAAAGAGGAAGGCGTCTACTTAATTCGGCTCGCGGGGATGTCGGCTAGTCAAACCGATTCCTTCGCCGAGACGACGGGCTGGGCGCTGTCGTACTCGCCCGAATACAAACGCCTCGATCCGGACCCCGACCTGCTTCTCCGTCTTGCGGCTTTATCGAACGGGGAGGTCGCCACATCGAACCCCGCGGATGTTTTTCTCCACAACCTCGACGCGACTCGCGCCTCGCGTCCGATCTGGCAATGGCTGATTCTGCTCGCCGTGTTGTTACTGCCCTTCGACATCGCCTCGCGCCGACTCATCATCACCAAACAGGATGTTTCAAACGAGCGAGCGTTGCTGATGAAGCGACTCGGTCTCGGTCAGCCGCGCATGTTGACGACTCCTCAACCATCGCCGCGCATGGAAGCCTTGCTCAAAGCCAAAGACCGCGTTGCCGAGTCTGCGAAACGCGCGGAGGCAACGCCTGTTGAATTGAAAGAAGCGCAACCTTCAGAGAAAACGATTCAATCGGTGGAACAAGTTAAAGAGATAGAAACAAAACATCCCCCGGCAGATGCCGCCGCATCCACAACCGCATCCCTGCTTGCCAGAAAAAACGCGCTCAAAAATAAACGAAAGTAAAGCTCAGTACGGCAAAGTTCACTTTGCCTTTGCGCGACAAAGTGAACTTTGTCGTACCGCGCAACTATGGCGTGAGGATTTCCTTCGCCCACTCGCGCTCAGCGTTGTACCACTCGACGAGTTTCGTCACGCCTGCGCGCATGTTGAACTGCGGTTCCCAACCGAGCAACTCGCCCGCCTTCGTCACATCGGCTTGATTCGTGAACATATCGGCAGGGTTGGGCGGACCGTATTGCACGACGGCTTTCTTGCCGATCACATCTTCCATGATTTGAATCAACTCATTGATCGTGACGACCTCATGCCCGCCGATGTTGATGATCTCGAAGCCAAGCGGCTTCAACGCAAGGATTGTGCCGCGCGCGATGTCGTCAATGTATGTGAAGCCGCGCGATTGTGTCCCGTCGCCGTTCACGCGCACGGGCTTGCCTTCGCTGATCCACTGCGCGAACCGCAGATGCGCGAGGTCGGGTCTGCCCGCGGGACCGTAGACGGTGAAAAAGCGCAGAATGCTGACATCTATCCCGTAGAGATGATGATACGCGTGGCACATCGCCTCGGCTCCCTTTTTACTCGCCGCGTACGGCTGGAGCGGTTCACTGCTGTCAGCCGATTCGGGAGTCGGGTACGGCGGGTCTTCGCCATAAATGCTCGATGTGGACGCGACGACGAATTTTTTGATCCCGTTCTGTTTGCATAACTCAAGCATGTTCAACGTGCCGATCATGTTCGTCTCGACGAACACCCAGGGGTTATCCACGCTTGCTCGCACACCAGCGCGCGCCGCGAGGTTGATGACCGCGTCGAACGTCTCGCCTTTGAATTTCTCGATAATGGACTTATCCGCCACATCCCATTTGTGGAAGGTGAATCCCTTCAGCGCCTGCAACTTCTTCAGGCGATACTCCTTGATGCGCGGATCGTACGCATCGTTCATGTTGTCCACGCCGACGACCGTGTGACCATCGTGGAGCAATAATTCCGCCGTGCGCGCGGCGATGAAGCCTGCTATGCCAGTAATCAAATATTGAGCCATGTTTACCTTTGTGCCATACGAAGTACGCAATACGCAGTACGCAATACTCCGTACTTCGTACTGCGTATTAGAGTCTTACGATCTTGTTGCTTCCTTTTGATATTTTGCTCGTCGCATTGCGGCTATCAAAAACAAACTTCGCCGCGTGGACAATCGCATCGTAATCATACGCCTTGTGATTCGTGATGATGACCACCGCATCCGCATCGTTCACCGAGGACATCACGTCCTTCACGCTGTCCATGTGCCAGCCATCGGTCTCGTGGTGGATGTGAGGAATGTACGGGTCGTGATATTCCACGTTCGCGCCTTTGTTTTGCAGTAAGCCGATCACGTCCAACGCGGGCGATTCGCGGACGTCGCTCACGTCGGGTTTGTACGCCACGCCGAGGACGAGAATCTTCGATCCCTTCAACGCTTTGCTTTTGTCGTTCAACGCGTCCATGATTCGTTCGACAACGTAACGCGGCATGTTGGTGTTGATCTCGGACGCCAACTCGATGAAACGCGCGTTGTAATTGAATGATTTCATCTTCCACGAAAGATACAGCGGATCAATCGGGATGCAGTGCCCGCCCAAGCCGGGACCTGGTGTGAACTTCATAAAGCCGAACGGTTTCGTCGCCGCCGCGTCGATCACCTCCCACACATCCACGCCGAGACGTTCGCACATCATCGCCAGTTCATTGACCAATCCGATGTTGATCATGCGAAAGGTGTTTTCCAACAATTTCGCCATCTCCGCCGCTTCAGCAGACGAGACGCGATGCACAACGTCAATCGCGCCTTCATACCAAGCCGTCGCCACTTCGCCGCACGCTTCGGTGATTCCGCCCATCACTTTGGGAGTATTTTTTGTTGTGAAATCTTGCCGACCGGGGTCAACGCGTTCAGGCGAGAACGCAAGGAAGAAATCTTCGCCCACTTTGAGTCCGTTTTCACCGCCAAGTTTTGGCAGGAGCAACTCGCGCGTCGTGCCGGGATAGGTTGTGGACTGCAACACAACCACCATGCCCTTGTGCATGTACTTCGACAACTCGTCCGCGGCGGAGATGATGAACGACATATCCGGGTCGCCCGTCTGACGGAGCGGGGTTGGCACGCAGATGCTGACCGCGTCCATTTCTTTCAACGCCGAAAAATCCGTCGTCGCAGTGAAATGACCGGACTTCACCAACGCCGCAACCGACTCGCTCTTCACGTCGGGGATGTAGGAAATGCCGCCCTTGAGCGAATCAACTTTCCCTGCGTCAGGATCGATGCCCGTCACCTTGAATCCCGCCTCGGCAAAAACAACCGCAAGCGGAAGTCCCACATAGCCGAGTCCAAGAATCGCAACGCGGGCATTCTTATTTTTTAGTTTTGTAATCAGATCATCTTTCAACATTATTTCCTCAAACTCCCCTCTCCCGCCGGGAGAGGGGCTGGGGGTGAGGTCAAAACATACTCATCTGCTTCGGCTCATCCTCTTGCGGCTCTTCCATCTTTTTCACAGGCGCGGACTTTCCCAAACCCTTGCGAGCCTGTTCCAGCAACTCAGGCAGTTTTGCAAAATCAGCTAGAATCGCGGGCTTGAGCGCGGCTTGATGCAGCGCCGCGGCGGGATGGAACATCGCGATCACATATCGGTCGCCGACTTTCTTCATCTGCCCATGCACCGCACTGATCTTCGCGCCGGAAAAAAATTTATTCATCGAAAAGCGACCGAGTGTGACGATGATGCTGGGATCGATCGCTTGAGTTTGACGTTCGAGATACTCGTTGCACGCGGCGAGTTCATCGGGTTGCGGATCGCGGTTTTCGGGCGGGCGGCATTTTACCACGTTGCCGATCCACACATCTGCGCGCGTCACCCCCGCCTGCGCGAGGAGCTGGTCGAGAAACTTCCCCGCCGCGCCCACGAACGGACGTCCCTGCTCGTTTTCGTGAAAGCCCGGTCCCTCGCCGATGAACATGATCTCGGCGGCGGCAGGTCCCTCGCCGGGCACAGACTTCTTGCGCGAATGATGTAACGCGCAGTTCGTACACACGGTCACTTCTTTGGCAATTTGAGCAAGGGTTTCTTCAGCGGTCATAAGTTCTCCGGGTTCAAGGTCTCAGGTCAAAGGTCGAAGGTCAATCGTTAGACCTTTGACTTTCGACTTTCAACTTTCAACCTGCTTTGTCTACCTGTTTACCTGTTTCCGCGTTTACGTGCAAGTTATTCAACGTCATCAAGATCGCATCCTCGCTATTATCGCGATAATAACGCGGACGGCGTCCCGACTCTTCAAAACCAAACTTGCGATACATCTCCTGTGCGGCGGCGTTGCTCTCGCGCACCTCCAACACCGATATCCGCGCGCCTTCGCTTCTCATATACTCCAATGCATGGATCAGTAACTTGCCCGCGATGCCCTGACGACGAAAATCGGGATGGGTGGCAATCGTCGCGATGTGCGCTTCGTCCACCAACAGCCACGCAACGATCGCGCCGACAACTTTTCCATCCAATTCGGCGACCCACGCGCGCGAAGCGGGATTATCCGCGATCTCAAAACGAAACGACCGTTCGGGCCACGGCAAACTGAACGAGACTTTATCGATCGCAACAACTTGCGCGAGATCGTCGAGGGTCATGCGGCGGATGTTCATGATTCAATCGGCGCGGCGGTGTGCAGATAGATCGGCGCGAGCGATGCCGCATCGTCCACATCGCCGTGTTGAAAACGCGCCCACGCGAGTTTCGCCAGCATCGCGGGCTTGCGCTGTGCATCTTCGGGCGAAGTCAACTGCGCGTTTTGATTCGATTCGATTTCTTGACGAACTTCGTCCGTGAACTCTCCGCACACTAGCGATGGACTCGCCACTTCATCCTTCAACGCCTCCGCCGACACGACTCGCGCCGGACCCTCAGCCTGCCACACACCCTCGACATTTTTATACCACCCCAGCGCATACCGCCCGCGCCCGGCTCCTATCGCCACCGCCAGCGGAAGATTCGACTCGGCTTGCGCGCGCGCGAGGATGTCGAGAGTCGGAATCCCAATGAGGGGAATATTCCGCGCAAAGACAATCCCTTTTGCCAAGGCGAGACCAACCCGCAGACTTGTAAAAGAACCGGGACCGATGGCAACGCCAAGCGCGGTAATATCTTTCATTGTTAAGTTACAACTCGCCAACAGATCTTGAATCGCCGGCGCGAGTTCAATCGTGTGATGTTGACTGCTCCGCCACGCGCGTTCACCGGGGACTTGTTCGCCGTCGTAGACCGCCAGCCCCATCCATTCATTGGATGTGTCCACAGCCAGCAACATCACTTGCCTCCGCGGATCAGATCGAGCAGGGTTTCGTATCGCTTGCCGCGCGCGATGAATTTCATTTCGCGTTCTTCTTCGCCTGATTGCGTGAACTCCACCCACAAGCGTTCGTCCGGAATGAGGCTTTGCATCCGCTCGGGCCACTCGACGATCAACGCGCCTTCCGCGAGCATCGAGTCGAGGTCGAGCTCCTCAGCCTCCCCCGTCGAGTCGAGGCGGTAGGCATCCATGTGAAAAAATAGGGGCTGGGTGATCCCGCCCACACCTTGATCCGCGCGGCGATACATGTTGACCAGAATAAACGTGGGACTGGAAACCGAATCGAGCGAACCCCATCCCTGCGCGATGCCTTGCACGAAAGTCGTTTTGCCCGCGCCGAGTTCGCCTTGCAAGCAGAGCATGTCGCCGGTTTGCAACGACTTACCCAAACGCACGCCAAGTTCGCGTGTTTGTTCCGGGCTATGGCTTTTCACTTCAAGTGTGTGTGAATCAATTGCGAACATCGGTGAGATTATACCGTGTGGAAAGTAGACAAGTAAACACGGAAACAGGTAGACACGTGTTTACTTGTCTACCTGTCTACTTCTGTACTTGCTTGATTTTCATCCCCAACATCTTGCCAATCGTTCTCGCAATCACGCGCGCCGCTTCAGGTCTTCCGGCGCGGCGGCAGTTTTCGATCACCTTCTGCTTTTCTGCGGGACGTGAGACCCAACGTGTGAGCGCACGGACGACATCTTGCGGTTTCGGCGCCCACACGCCCGCGCCTTCCTCCTCCACAAAAGTGACATTGCCATCCTCCTGCCCGGGGAGTTTGGAATATAGGATGATCGGCAATTCCGCATTGAGCGCTTCGGCGATCGTGCCGGGTCCTGCTTTCGTCACGATGAAATCGGAGGCGCGCATGAAATCGGGCATGTCGCGTGTGAAGCCGTAGATGAATGTTGGGTTCTCCCACCTCTCTGCTTCGAGAGTCGCTTTCAGGCGTTGATTCCGCCCACACACGATGACCAGCCCCACGTCCAGACCGGAAGCGTCTATCGCGCGCGCGGTCTTCGCCAGAGGTCCCATCCCCTCGCCACCGCCGACGAGTAGCACGATGGGCTTGTCGAGAGTCCAGCCGAGTTTTTTTCGCAGTGTGCTTTTACGTCCGAGCGGTTTGCAATATTTATCCGCGACGGGCAGACCCACCACGCGAACTTTTTCGGGCGGCATGTTGAAGCGGATCGCGTTTTCGTATGCCTGCTTTGTGGGGACGAGGATCAGGTCGGCGCGTTTGTCGTACCAGAGCGCGTGCGTGGTGACCATGTCGGTGACAACGTTGATGAAGGGCGGGCGGTCTTTGCCGAGCGCGCGCAAGGCGAATGTGTTTGCAAACGGATGCACGGTGACAATGAGATCGGCGGGATGTTGACGCACGAGCGCCTTTGCCCCACGGCTGGCAATGGGCCATGTGGTGGCGGTGATCACACGCGCTTGAGCGCGTCCGTCGGTGGCGTAAAAACTTGCCTGCCATAAACGCGGGGCTTTGACCATGTATGGATACATCTCGCCGACGCGGTTGAACGGAGGCGGGGCGTAATCTTTGAAAAAGTCCACCATCTCAGTGGTCACGTTGTTTTTGTATTCAAGGTGAACGGCTTCGATGATGGCTTCCGCCGCGGAGCGATGCCCGCCGCCAGTATCGGAAAAATAAAAGACGATATGCGGTTTTCTAGGATTCGGTTTTTTCGATGTCATCATGCTTTGTCAGGTTCGCTTTCATTCTCTTTGCCAGTTCGCGCCGGGTGAGCAGAACGCGCCGACCACAGCCTTTGCACTCCAAGCCAATATCCGCGCCGAGACGCGTGACTATCCATTCGTAGGAGCCGCAGGGATGTTGCTTGCGGAGTTGGAGGTGGTCGTTGAGGCGGAGGTTGGGGAGCATGGAGGGGTAATTGAGAGAGGGGAGAATTAGAGGATTAAAGAATTGAGATTGGAGATTGGGGAACATTATAAATGAATCGTGATAAACTTCGGCTGAGATTTGACTGCGGAGAATCGGATGACAAAACACGAAACCTACGCTGTAGATATTGCGGGATTAAAACGCGAACTACCCCTGTTCGAGATCAAGCCGGGGTTGAAGATCGCGATCCTCAACATCCTTGGGGATACTGAGTTGGTTCAGGCTTCCGCGAGGGAACTGGCGAAGAAGTTAGCCGATAAACAATACGATGCGCTGGTCACTGCGGAGGCGAAGTCCATTCCGCTAGCGTATGCGCTTTCGGTGGAAACAAAAAAGCCTTACGTGGTGTTACGCAAGGCGTATAAACTCTACATGGGCGACGCGCTCAAAGCCGAGACGCTATCCATCACCACCGGTCAACCGCAGACGTTGATCCTGGACGAGAAAGACCGCGAGTTGGTGAAGGGCAAGAAGGTCATTATTGTGGACGATGTGATCAGCACGGGGTCAACGCTTCAGGGGATGCGGATGATCCTCGACAAGGCTGGCTCTACCGTTGTGGCAGAGACGGCGATCCTCACCGAAGGCGACCGCGCCGAATGGATGCACATCATTTCACTGGGGCATTTGCCGTTGTTTACGGAGTAACGTACACAAGTATACAGGTAGACAAGTAAACAAGGCTGGAAGTCGCAAAGACTTCCAGCCTTGTCTTATTTCTATGTATCCGTGTTTACTTGTTTACGTATCTACGTGTTTCCTTGTTTACGCCGTCTTCCCTTTTTACCACCCACAATTAACCGCATCTTCCCCTCCCTCTTCATCTTCTTGATCGCGCGTTCGCGTTTCATGGCGGAGGTTCGATCCGCTTGTTCCTCCACGTACACCAACTTCACAGGGAGGCGCATCCGCGTATATTTCGCGCCGCGTCCTTTGTTGTGGACCGCGACGCGCTTTTCGGGGTCAATTGCCCAGCCTGTGTAATACGTCCCATCAGCGCATTCGACGATATAACAAAAACAGACGCTCACCTAACTACCCCGACACTTTCCTTTTTTGGACGCTGACCGCGAAGCGCGCTGAAAACGCTGATAAAAACTTTTTTCGCCCGTTGTTTGAACAATCAGCGTTTTTCTGCGTCCCATTTTTAAAACTGTCAGGTAGGTAGACGCTCACTTTTTATTTTTATTGCGCCCGAACAAATTGCCCATAAACAACTGGTTCATACGCGCGCCCAGCGTGACCGAATCCATGTCGGATTGTTGCGCGCCCTGCCAGTCTGCGCGCGCGCGTTCCTGGATCCAACGGTCTCGCGCCTTGACGGCGTTTTCAAGATAGGATGAAACCTCCGCTTCATTCCCATTCTGGATCTGGTCGCGCAACTTCTGCAAAGACGCCATGTACGCGTCTAACATGCGGACTGTGTTCTCGCGGTTTGACAGCGCGGCATCTCGCAGTGACTTCACTTCGTCGTGATACGCGATCCCCGAAGTGACCGACGCATACGGGCGCGCGGCTACCTTGCGCGCTTCGGTCCAGCCGGGTTGGCTCACTGTGGCATCGAGGAGCGCCGCCGCCGCCAATTGCGGCAACACGTGTGTGGATGCCAGCAACCCATCCGCCTCGACTGAATCGGTGAACATCACTTGCGCGCCTAACAGGCGGACGAGATTGCTCGCCAGGTCTAGCGCTTCGCTGGGCGTGCCGGCCGGCGCGTTGACAAGAAACAACCCATCTTTGAAGAGGTCGGCGCGGGCAGAGTCCACACCGAGTTCGATGCCGTGCAGGTAATTTGACCCCGCGGCGGGTGAAAGCCCCACGTAATAGCGTCCTTGTGGAATCAACTGTCCCACCCACGAGGCAACCTCTCCCTTGGCGGGAGCCGTATCGAGAATCACCGTCCCCTCTTGAACGTCTTGAGCGATATATCCAAGCGTGTCGCGTATTTCGCTCAGCGGCATGCTGAGCACAACGATATTCGCATTGCTGACTGAAGAGGGCAAGTTGACCTTGATTTCGTCCACCGCGCCAGCCTTTTGTGAAAGGCGCGCAATCTCGTAATCTTTATCATGCCCGACTCGTTTGATATTTTTTTGGTTGGCGAGAGCCAGCCCGATGGAACTCCCCACCTGCCCCAAACCGAGAATGGTGATTTGAACTGTCATCTTGACCTCTTGGATTGAATTCGATGGAATATTATAACGGCAGTTCCCATAGCCTGCCCGTTAAAGTGCGAGAACCGCGGACGCCGACCGCGGTTCCCTACGAAAGGAGGAGAAGAGAAATCACCTTACGGGGTCTAATTTATCATAGTCGACTCAATCGTGCTTGACGCCAAACCTACGATTACCCTACGATTACCCAACGCCAAAAAAGGGTTTGTGACGGAGGGTGCGGTCTTTTCCGTTGGCTTTTTGAGATGTTGAATCCCGCTTTTACATGTCGCGCGTTTGCTCTGCAATCGAGGAGCTCTCGAAAAGCCAGAGCAGGAATCCCTTGGAGAGAAATTTCCTCTGCAAGTTGATTTTGTACCCCTGCCCGGCAAGCGACTCCGCCGCGGCAATGAACCATTGTCTCGCCCCATACGTTTTCATCGCGGAGGTCTCCATTGCCGAGCGCTTCCATGCCTCGAAGAAATCATAGATCGGCTCGCCGGGCGCAACTCGATGGATCAAGTTTTTCGGCAGGATGGTTTGAAATTCATCCACCACGAAGCCCAAGTGAAAATTTGTGCTGAACACGAGCGCCTCGAATCTCCAGCCTCCCAATCCCCAGTCTTTGCTCCCCAATGCTCCAATTCTCCGTTTCTCTGTATTTTCCACGCGCCGCGCCACGTTCGCGCACCAAACACTCCCAAACGGATTCGACGTTCCCTCGATCATCAACCCGCCAGGCAAAACATAGCGCCCGAGTCGTTCATAAGCGGGAGCGACATCTTTTTCTTCATACTGTCGCAACACATTAAAGGCGCGGATCAAGCGAACATGCTCCCCCTCTTGCAACGGCAGGTTGAATCCGCCCAAACGAAAAAATGTCTTTTCGTCTGAGAAGGGCAATGCGGCTTCCACGCGTTTTTTGTCGATTTCCACGCCAAGGATTTTCAAGTTCGGGTTCGCGCGCCGGAAGCGCGACGCAGATTCGAGCGTGGTGCGCGCATCGAAGCCGTAGCCAAGGTCGACGAAGATCGAGTTGGCGAACCAGCCATCCGTCCGCGAAAGAAGCGAGGGTTCGTAGAGCAGGATGAAGTTATCCGCGCGGCGGAGTCGGTTGGCGGCAGTCTTCCCGCGCGTGGGAAGTCCCTCCGGTTTTTTTGAGGCGCGTTGATAGGGCATAAAAAATTGGGACACGGCGGTTGCCGTGTCCCAGGGTTGGTTAGTCAGCCGCGGAGGCGTCTGGTGAAATTTCCGCCGCCTGCGTCGCGCCGCCTTCATCAAAGGCGGGGTCTTCGCTCTTCACCGGCTCTTTGATAAAACCGGTGCCGGCGGGGATCAATTTACCGATGATCACATTCTCTTTCAAGCCGCGCAACGGGTCGCTGGTGGAGCCGATCGCCGCGCCCGCCAACACTTTGATGGTGTGCTGGAACGAGGAGGCTGAGAGGAACGAATCAGTGCTGAGCGACGCTTTTGTAACGCCGAGCAACACTTCGGAGAACTTCGCGGGCTGTTTGCCATCGGCGAGCAATTGCTCGTTGATCTTGCGGAGTTCGAGTCGTTCTACCGGGTCGCCGGGCAGAAACTTGGAATCGCCGGGGCGGGTGATCTGCACTTTGCTCAGCATCTTGCGGATAATGACCTCGAAATGTTTGTCATGGATGTTCTGCCCTTGAGAGCGGTACACCTTTTGCACTTCGGTCATCAAATACATTTGGCAGGCTTCGCGCCCTTGAATTTTCAACACGCGGTGCGGGTTGAGCGAGCCTTCGGTGAGCGGTGTGCCGGCTTCGATCTTTTCGCCGTCTTTCACGAGCAGGCGGGAGGTGGTCGGCACTTCGTTTACAGATTCTTCGCGGCGATCATACGAGACGACCACTTTGCGCTCCTTCTTTTCGACGCGCACGCGTCCGCCGTGCTGGGCGACGATCTTCGCATCGTCCAACGTTGCGAGTGTTTCGCCCGCCTTGACCTCCGCCTCATCTTTGACGACGAACTTCCACTCCTCGGGGATACCGTATTCGTCGCTGACGAGTTCGCTCTGTTCGATGATCACCTCGCGCAGGTCAGCGTATTTTTCCGATTGCCTGACGCGCACCGTGCCGCTGATCTCCGCCACCACGGCTTCGCCCTTCGGCTGTTTGCGCGCTTCGAAGAGTTCTTCCACGCGCGGCAGACCGGTGGTGATGTCTGCTCCGCCAGCGGCGACACCGCCGGTGTGGAAGGTTCTCAGTGTGAGCTGTGTGCCCGGCTCGCCGATGGATTGCGCGGCGACGATGCCCACAGCGGAACCAAGCCCCACCATCACACCGCGGCCGAGATCAAGCCCGTAACAGCTGGCGCAGATGCCATGTTGCAGTTCGCAGCTCAGCGGCGAGCGGACTTTGATCTCCTCAATTCCGGAAGCGGCGATCTTGCGCGCCATATCCTGGGTGATCACATCGTTATATTCTCCGAGCACTTCGCCGGTCTTCGGGTCGATGACTCGTTCGGCGAGCAAACGGCTAAACAAGCGACTGCTGAGCGCTTGACCTGCCACATCGTCGCGGCGGCGGATCATCACGCCGTCATGCGTGCCGCAGTCGGGTTCGTTGATGATGATGTCTTGCGCAATATCCACGAGGCGGCGGGTGAGGTACCCGGCGTCGGCGGTGCGCAGAGCGGTATCTGCCAGACCTTTGCGCGCGCCGTGGGTCGAGATAAAGTATTCCTGCGCGGTGAGTCCTTCACGGAAGTTGGACCGGATCGGCATCGGAATGATGCGCCCGGACGGATCTGCCATCAAACCACGCATGCCTGCCAACTGGCTGATGGTGGAGAACCCGCCTTTTGTCGCGCCGGAGGATGCCATGGTCGAGAGATTGCCGTCCGGATCCATCGATTTCTTGACCGCATCAGCGACCTTGTCGGTTGTGCCCTGCCAGATTTCGATCTCGCGCTCGTTCTTTTCCTGTTCGGTGAGCAAGCCGCGACGGAAATCGCGCTGCACCAGTTCGACGGCTTTGAGAGCCTCATCGATGATGCCTTTGCGTTCCGGCGGGATGGAAATGTCGGCAACCGCAAGCGTGGTGCCGGATTTCATTGCGTATTCAAAGCCGAGCGATTTGATCTTGTCGGCGACATCGGTGGTTTGTTCCTGCCCGCAAACTTCGTAGACTTCGGCGATCAAATCTTTCACGCCGCCTTTATCTAATTTTTCGTTCACGTACTGCACTTCCGGAGGAAGGATGCGGTTGAAGATGACGCGGCCCACCGTTGTGTCGATGATGCGCGTTACCGGTTCTTCAAGACGATCGCCTTTGTCGTTGTACCATGTGGTAGCAAGCAGTTTGACCTCAGAGTGGACTTCCACCTGGTCAAGCGCGTATGCCATCTCCACTTCGTCAAAACTGGAGAAGGCGCGTCCGTCGCCTTTGTGCGCGGCTTTCTGCGGCATGGTCAAATAGTACACGCCCAGCACCATATCTTTGGAAGGCGAGATGATCGGTTCGCCGTCGGCGGGCTTCAATAAATTTTTGGAGGCGAGCATCAACTCGCGCGCTTCCTTCACCGCTTTTTGCGAAAGCGGAACATGCACAGCCATTTGGTCGCCGTCGAAGTCCGCGTTGAAGGCGGTGGTGACGAGCGGATGCAGTTGGATCGCCGAGCCTTCGATCAGGATCGGTTCGAATGCCTGAATGCCCAGCCGGTGCAACGTCGGCGCGCGGTTCAACAAGACGGGGCGATCGCCGATGACGCCTTCGAGCGCTTCCCATACCTCGGGGCGGTTGCGTTCAATTAAACGACGCGCTCCCTTCACGTTCGCCGCATAGTTGCTCTGCACCAGCCGCGCGATGACGAACGGACGATAGAGTTCAAGAGCCATGCTCTTGGGAAGGCCGCATTGATAAAGTTTGAGTTGCGGACCCACCACGATCACGGAGCGACCGGAATAGTCCACGCGCTTGCCGAGCAGGTTGCGGCGGAAACGTCCCTTCTTGCCTTTGAGCATGTCGCTCAGAGATTTGAGTTCGCGTCGTCCGCGGCGGGAGAGGGCTTTGCCGCGCTGTGAATTGTCAATGAGGCTGTCTACCGCTTCCTGCAACATGCGCTTCTCGTTGCGGATGATGACATCCGGCGCGCCGAGTTCGAGCAGACGCTTCAAGCGGTTGTTGCGGTTGATGACGCGGCGATAGAGGTCGTTCAAGTCGGAGGTGGCGAATCGCCCGCCGTCGAGTTGCACCATCGGGCGTAGGTCGGGAGGAATGACCGGCAGGATGGTGAGGATCATCCATTCGGGGCGGTTGCCGGAGCGTTTGAACGCTTCAACGACTTTCAAGCGAGTCGTCGCCTTCTTGCGTTTCTGCTTGCTCTTGGTGGTCTTCACCTCGTGCCAGAGTTCTTCGGCGAGTTTGTCGAGGTCGAGGCGTTCGAGCACGTCGTAGAATGCCTCGGCGCCCATGTCTGCGCGGAAAACTTGTCCCCAGCGTTGCTTGAGTTCGCGGTAGCGAATTTCGCTCAGGAAAGTGAACGGACGCAGTTCAAGCAATTCGTCGCGCTGGCGGGAGGATTGATTCGAGGAAACCGAAGTCTGCTCTTCAAGTTGCGAGCGCAGGGCTTCCATTTTCAAGTCGGCATCGGCTTTAACGCGACCCGCGTCCATTTTGAGATTTTCCATTTCATGGGCGCGCTTGTCTTTCAATTCGTTTTCCAACGATTCGAGTTTCTTCTGGACGATCTTTTGCACCTGCGTAATGTGCTTCGCCGCGACTTTATCGCCGGCATCCAGGATCTTCTCGTCGGTTAACTCAAAGACAATGGTCTTCTTGGCGTGCTCGCCCATCTGTCCTTGCAGGAGTTTTTCGAGTTTTTGCCCTTCCTTGATGACCGGGTCGAGTTTCTCGGCGATAACTTCGTCATATCCCTGTTCAAGGTTGGCGATCTTTTGGTTAATATCCGCTACGGTATGATCTCGCTTGGTTTTGACCTCAGCGATTTTGGTATTGACGCCTGCCGCCTGTTCGCGCTCGGTGTCCGAGATTTCATCTTCAATTCGTTTCAGGGCTTTTGTGCGGGCTTCTTCATCTACGTACGTAACGATATACTGAGCGAAGTACAGCACACGATCGAGGTTGCGGCGTGAAATATCCAACAGCATGCCCAAATAAGAGGGGATGCGGCGCGTATACCAAATATGCGCCACAGGTGTGGCAAGATTGATATGCCCCATGCGCTCGCGGCGGACGGCGGCGCGCGTCACTTCGACGCCGCATTTGTCGCAGACGATTCCTTTGTAACGGGGGTTCTTGTATTTGCCGCAGTAGCATTGCCAATCGCGCTGGGGTCCGAAAATGGCTTCACAGAACAAGCCATCTTTTTCGGGGCGCAGGCGGCGGTAGTTGATGGTCTCAGGCTTCAGCACCTCACCGTACGACCACGAAAGGATCGTTTGGGGCGAGGCAAGGCTGATACGAAGTGCGGTCAGTCCCTTGGTTTCCACGTGTTTTCTCCTGAAAAAAAGTTTACGGAGTATGGCTGTCTCTATACAGCGTATAGTCGGCTGGTATCAGAGACAAACAAAGGCAAGCGCTTCCAGAGTATTTTCTGAAGCGCTTGCTGGTAAGTACTCGTTTTTTACATCCAACGACGGCAATTATACGCGTTAAAGAAGGAGAGTCAAGGCTGGGGCGTAGGAGTTACGTCAACGTTTAGGAAAGCAAGGTGCGGGCAAAGGCGAGGAATTTCTGCGCATCTTTGAAGTTGGTCATCAAACCAATGGAAATCCGCACCGCGCCGGTGGATTTGCCATCGATACAAGTGCGGAAATCGTCCAAAGACAGGCGATCCTCGTGACCCGGGCTCGTAAAACACACATCTAACTCGACGCGCGAAATTTCAAGCGCCACCTCCCCAGCCCCCGGATTGCAGAAACAGCCGGTGCGCAGAGAAATGTTGGACGCGTTGGATTGTTCTTCAATGTAACGATGATCGAGGGCATTGCCTTCTTTATCGTAGAAATTGACGGTGATCGCCCCGCCTCTTCCCGCCATTACAGTTGGTCCATAAACCCGCACCAGATTCGCCCCGTTGCTATGTTTCAACGCGGTGAGGTTATCCAACAGCCAGCCCGTCAGGCAATGGACGCGCTCATGGATCACGTCGTAGCCGATGGACTCGATGTGCTTGAGTCCGATTTCAATGGCGGGGATGTTGAGGTAATCGATCGTCCCATCCTCGAACGCGGAGGAACCGTCTGCCATGTAAAACTTGGCGCCCTGCACCGAGGCGACGGTGATCGTCCCGCCCGCGAACCACGGACGATGCAATTTCGCCAGCGCAGATTTTTTTGCGATCAATGCGCCCAGCCCGGTGGGATAGCCGAACATTTTATAAAATGAAATGGGAACGAATTCGGGTTGGACTTTGCCCAGGTCTAATTTGCTGGTGGGTACGAACGCGGCGGCGTCGAGTAAAACGTCCCAGCCGTGTTTGTGCGCCTCCTCGATCCACTCAAGCGGATGTTGCACCGAGGAGAAATTCGATTGCGCGGGGTAGGCAAAAAGGTTGTGTCCATTCTCCGATGGGCGAGCCAGTTCGAGGCGGAGTCCCGATTCGTCTGCGCGCATGTCGGGCAACGCGACCGGGATGTACGTCACCTCGGCGCCGCGCGCGTGGGCGAATTCCCGAATCCCGTTGACCGAGTTGTGATTGTCGAAGGTGAGGAGATAACGTCCCTTTGCAAAGGGATATGACTCGCCGACCAGTTTCAACGCGCCGCTGGCATTGGGAGTGAAGATGGCGAGGTATTCCTTCGGGTCCGCGTTGAAAAAATGCAGAACGTATTCGCGCGCGTGTTCGATCAGTTGCGTGGCGGCAAGCGAGGTGGGGTTGGTGGAGTGCGGGTTGCCGAAGACATGCTCGGCGAGAAGTTTGTTATGGCGTCGCAATTGCGAATCGGCATACAGCCCGCCGCCGGTGTAATCGAGGTAGACATGCCCGCCCAGGTCGAGGCGGGAGTAGTCGGTGGCGCGCAGGTCGTCGATGATCTTTGTGGTGGGGTAGGTGGGATAGGCTTTCAGGAAATTGACAAACTCAATATCGGGTTTTTCCATGTGATTTCCTCGCGGCAATTATAATACTCTCATGCCTCGTATTTGTATTTTTCCCCGCGTGGAGGGATTCGGCGGCGTCACCTCGTTCCGACTCAAATTTGAAAGCGGACTCCGCACGCGCAATGTGGACGTGACGTACGATCTGGATCAGCCAGCGGATGCCGTCCTCGTTCTCGCCGGGACGAAGAACCTGCCGCGCCTGCGTCGAGCGCGTTCAAAGGGACAGCGAATCGTCCAGCGCCTCGACGGCTTGAACTGGGTCCACCGCGTGCGCTGGGCTGGACTGCGTTACACAACCCGCGCGATCTATGGCAACTGGAATCTTTCGTTCATTCGAAAACATCTTGCGGATAAAGTGATCTATCAAAGTCACTTCGTCAAAGGCTGGTGGGAGGATTGGTACGGAAAGACGATCATTCCCTCTTCCGTGATTCTCAACGGCGTGGACTTGGATCAATACTCGCCGAACGGATCGCGCGAACGCCCAACAGATTTTTATCGCTTGCTGGTTGTTGAAGGAAGCCTCGCTGGCGGACTCGACTCCGGTTTGTTTTACGCGGTTGACCTGGCAAAGCAGTTATCGAAGAAGCATAAAATTGAATTGGTCATCGTCGGGCGCGTGGATGCGAACGCGAAAAAGAAATTGGGAGAACAAAAAGATTTCCAAATCCGTTTCATTGATTCGATGCCGCGCGAGGAGATTCCGTTTCTCGAACGTTCGTCGCATCTTCTGTTTTCCGCGGAAGTGAATCCGCCATGCCCAAATTCGGTCATCGAAGCGCTGGCGTGCGGACTGCCTGTTGTCGGTTTCGACACCGGCTCGCTTGCTGAACTTGTGCAGGGAGATGCCGGTCGGCTTGTTGCTCACGGCGCGAACCCGTGGAAGTTGGAGCGACCAGACATCCCGTCGCTGGCGGAGGCGGCGGATGAAATCTTGCGCGATAATGAACGCTTCCGCACATCCGCGCGCGCGAGGGCAGAGTCTGTTTTGGGATTGGATACAATGGTGGATGAATATTTGAAAGTGTTGTTATGAATACCTCGGTGGTTGAGTAGGGCGAGCGATAGCGAGCCCGTATCGAAACCACCAGTATGCAAAAGAAATTTTGTTACGAGAATTGCTGTATGGCGTGGTGGTTTCGATACGCCCCGCGATGCTTCGACTTCGCTATCGCTCCGCTCAGCACGCGCGGGGCTACTCAACCACCGAGGTAACCTGAAAAGGAGATTTTCATGTCCGAAGAAATCATCGCCTTCCTGAAAAAGCACTTGCAATCCATTCAGGAGAACGACATGAAGACCTACAACGAAACTACCGCCGAAGATTTGACTCTTTACGAATGGTGGATCACACCGCATCGCATTGACGGGCTTCCCTTCCATGAATTTATGATGTCGTCCAATGCCGAGCGCGGCACGGTCTTCGGCGCGGACGCGAAGGGAAAATCTGCAACGCGATTCGATCTCTCGAATTTGCATATTCAAAACTACGGCGAGACCGCGATTGCAAGTTATACATTGCTCATCAGCACAGCCTCCGCAGACGGCGTGAAGGTTGCGTCTCACAACGAAAGCCGCGTGATGGTGAAACTCAACGGCGCGTGGAAAGTTGTCCATGCGCACAAATCTCCCGCGTGGCAGGCTCCGCATATCCCATCATGAATCGATTCAATGGCAGGCTCGCCCTGCAACAACGCGTCCTCCCAAGTTATCGCGCTCCGTTCTTTGACTTGCTCGCCTCCGCCTGCGATGGCGGGATGAGTCTCTTCACCGGCTTGCCGCGTCCAAGCGAAGGAATTACGACGACAAGCGAGTTACGAGTTACGAGATACGAGTTAGGGAAAAACATACATTTGTTTGGCGGGAATTTTTATTTGTGTTATCAGCGCGGATTGACGAACTGGCTGAAAGAGTGGAATCCCGACGCGCTGATCGTGGAAGCCAACCCGCGCTATCTTTCCACTTCTTCCGCCGTGAATTGGATGCGCGAGCAAAACAAACCGGTCATCGGGTGGGGACTTGGCGCGCCCGCCGTCAGCGGATGGCGTGAACGAAGAAGAAGCGCCTTCCTCAGTCAATTCGATGCGCTGATCGCGTACAGTCAACGCGGCGCGGACGAATATGCCAACTTGGGCTTTCCCCTCGATAATATTTTCGTCGCGCATAATTCTGTCTCCCCTTCGCCAACATGGGAAATGCCAAAGCGACCAAACACGTTTAATGAAAAGCCTTACATCCTTTTCGTGGGACGATTGCAATTACGCAAAAATATAGATTTGTTACTCGGCGCGTGCGCGGAGATTCAAAATGTGCGGCTGGTCATTGTCGGTGATGGGCCCGAACGCGAGGCGTTTGAGGAACTCGCCGCAGAAATTTATCCGTCCGCGGAGTTTGTGGGCGCAAAGCATGGGGCGGAGTTAAAGGCTCACATGGAAGAGGCAGACCTCTTCGTCCTGCCGGGAACCGGGGGGCTGGCTGTCCAAGAGGTGATGAGTTACGGTCTGCCCGTCATCGTGGCGCAGGGAGACGGCACGCAGGATGATCTCGTGCGAAAAGAGAACGGTTGGCAAGTCCCGCCCGATGATTTCGACGCGCTGGTTGCCACAATGAAAGACGCGCTGTCGGATACGGCGCGTCTGCGAACGATGGGGGCAGAGTCGTTTCGGATCGTGAAAGAGGAGATCAACATCGAAAGAATGGCAGATGCGTTTGTAAGCGCGCTGAACGTGTTAACCGCCAAATGAGTTGAGCGCCTCTTCCAGATTGTTGAAGATGAGTATATTTTGCGCGAAGCCGGTAATGTTGAGGATATAGTAGATCTGCGGGTTCGAGCAGATCATTTTGAAATAGGGAGACTTGTATTGTTCTGTTTCGTGACGGCTGATCGTTTCAACATCGCGGGGCGGGGTGAACAGTTTGAACGCGCCTTGAATGCCGCGCAAACCCGCGCTGGATAATACATCCAAGCCAGAGGTATCTAACAAAAGGTGTCTTGCCCCGTCTTCATGCGCCTGTCGCGCGGCATCCAGCAACTGATGTTCGGTCGCGCCGTGCAAATGACCGGCCAGGTTCAATATCGTAACCGAAACGTTGCCTTGCACTTGCGAAGTTTGTATTGTCAGTTCGCTCATGGTTCATTCTCCTCGATTTCTCTCCACATTCACCCACATTTGCTCACCGTTCGTGGTGATCTCGATCCAGCCGTTCTGGTCGGTGCGGAGCAACTCATGATCCTTGACCGCGTCGAGCGTCTCGTCGTCTGGCATCCCGTTTTGATCGCCTGCGGAAACGTTTAGCACGATCACCTCCGGGTTGAGATTCACGATCCATTCCGGCGGGTTGGAGGGCGCATATCCCGAATCGGCGAGCGACAGCACGCTGACCGGTCCAACCGACTGACCGTCGCGCAGTTCGGCAATGGCTTCAAAACTCATGCCGATGGGCAATACCGCGCGGAAGTTCTGCCACTCAATTAATAACACCGAACCGCGCGCGCCCGTTGTGAGTATTTGCAGTGCGGCGCCGTCGCCGAGGTCGAGGGTTTGGTTGGTTTCCGCGAACGTTACGGGAATGGCTTGCAGGGTGAGGTACTCGTACAACACGCGCGAGGAAAACGATCCCTGCCGGTTGCCGCTCCACAACACGCTATCGGGCGTGTAACGTTCGAGCGCGCGCGGCAGTGACGCGACCTGTTCTTCCTCCGTGCTGGCGATGATCAGCCAATCGAGTGAGCGGTTAAAAGCAGAGACGCGCCTGCCGAGTTCGTCTGAAAGGATGGTTACGCTGGGCCCGCCGTTGACGAGGATGTTCTTGCCCGACGGCGTTTTGATGAAGACCGCATCCGCTGAGCCGACATCGAGGAAGGTGATGTGCAGGAGTCTGTCCGGGAGGGAGACAGCCGCGCGCCAGATGAGGAGCAGGGCAATGGTCAACAGGACAACCGCGCTTCCCGCGCCGAGCGCGCCTGCCTTCGCCCGTAGGGAGTGGATTCGCTCGCGAAGGGCAGACCAGCCGAAGGCGCCGCCGTGAGCCGGTCGAATGGTCAGCAACAGAAGCGCCGCGTAGAACAGGATCACGAATCCGAAAGAGAAATCTCCCAGAAAGATCGTCCCATGCGGCACGCGGTCGAAGAGTTCGACGATGCGGATGGTGTACAACGTGAACGGGTAAGCGACCCACGCCGCCAGTTGACCCAGCGGCAGCCAGATCAGGCTGAGGAGGACCGCGACGCCGCCGAGGATCATCACCGCCGGTTGCGCCGGCAGGATGAATGGGTTGGCGATGAACGAAATGAGCGAGATGCGCTGGAAGTGATATGCCATGATTGGAATGGTGGTGAGTTGCGCGGCAAAGGTGAGGAGGACGAAATCGGAAAGAGGCTGAATTATTTTTTCAGCAGTGGAAAGTGGAACATAGCGGTTGAGCGCGCGGGCGGCAAATTTGGAAAACGGTTCGGCGTAGAGGATGAGACCCAGCGTGGCGAAGAACGATAATTGAAAGCCGACATCCCAAATATACAACGGATTCCACGCGCACATCAACATTGCCACAGCAAGCAATGTGTTCAGCGCGAATTGCCTGCGCCCGATCTGCCGCGCGAACAAAGCAAACGTTCCCATGATTGCGGCGCGCACAACTGCCGCGTCGCCGCCGACCAGCAGGGTGTACAAGATAATCCCCAACACGGCAAGCGCCGAGCCCCAGCGCGGACCAACCATGCGGCTGAACATCGTAAAGAAGATCCCGGCGATGATGCTGATGTTGAAGCCCGAGATGGCAATAATGTGCGCGGTGCCGGTGTTTTTGAAGGCTTGTTGCAATTCTTTGGTGAGTCCCGTATCCACACCGAGGAGGATACCCGCCAGCAGGGACGATTCGGGGTCGGGAAAGATGCGGTAGATGTTGGCGAGCGATCGTTCTTTGAAAGCGTAGAGCGCGGCTGAGAAGATGTTGCCGCCGCGGCCGGGCAAGATCGTCACCTCCGCGCTGGAAATGTACGAGTGGACGTTTTGCGCGGCGAGGTAGTCGCGGTACGAGAAGTCTTCGTTTTCGGGCGGGGTTTTGAGTTTGCCGCGCAGGCGGATGATTTCGCCGTAGTGAAAGGGCTGGTTGGCGTCCACACGCGCAAGCAACAAGCCTTCGACTGGGAGATCGCCGTCGCCGGTGTCTACGGCTGTCACTTGTAGGCGGAGGTTGGTGTAGGAGTCGCGGTAATCGGGGGGTTCAACGAGATGACCGGTGAGTAGCAAATCGTAATTGCGGTCATTGTAGAAGGCGACGTGGAACGCGTCGAAGTTGGGGACGGAGAATTGGTAGCGGGCTGAACCGAGAAACAGAAAGAAAAAGAGAAGAAAGAAAAAAGGTTGAAATAGAAAGTGAAACGTGGGATGCGATGCCCGGAGACTTTCGAAGGGAGAAAAACGGCGAACGAAGATGGCAAGGATCATAAAGAGAACGGCAAATACCGCCCAAACCCAAACCGGCAAGGAGAGATAACTGGCAAGCGCGATCCCCGCAAGGAAGGCGAGCGAAACCCATACCAGCGGGAGGGATGTTGACAGGCGTCCTTGAACACGACTCAGCGCTGCAGTTTGCATTCTATTTGCATCATAGCATAATTTGAAAGGTGGAGGATACAATCAGCATGGTTGTCGCCGAGTCGTTGTCCAGAAAGGAACACGGCTTAACGCGAAAAGCGTATGAAACGAATCGCTCTCACGCTCGGGTTTGTTATCGTTACCCTTGGGGTTATGTTGGCGGTCGCCTGGTTTGCGCCTTTGCCCTTGGAACCCTTCCTCGATTTTCAAGTGCTCTACCGGGCAGATAGCGGACTCCTGCGCGGCATCCCGTTGTACGACCTGGCTGGGCAGGAGCAAATGGTGGCGAACGATCTTGGCGTTGCTGTTGAGCGGGTATTCGTCCTGCCTTTTCCATATCCGCCGTGGTACGCCCTGGCAACCCTGCCTATTGCCCTGCTTCCCATCTCTATTGCAGTGCGGATGTGGTTCCTGCTCAACACCGCCATGCTGATGCTCTCGGCCTGGTTAATTACCGATGGATGGACCCCCCGTTCGCGCCTGATTTCATTTGTCCTGGCTCCTTTGTTTTTCCCCAGCCTCGGCGCGTTGATGGTTGGGCAATACGTTTTCCCAACCATGCTGGGGATGGCAATGATGGTCTATGCCTTGCGCCAGAAAAATGCCGCCGTCCTGGCAGTGGGGATGGCGCTCACCACGTTCAAACCGCATGTGGGAGCATTCGCCTTGCTGGCAGTGGCTGTCCACCTTTTGCTTCGACGCGATGACTTCGGCGCGCGCGCGTTGAAGAGCGCCGCAGTGACCGGTCTATTTCTTTTTGCCATCGGATTTCTCGCGGATGGAAACTGGGTAGTCAATTACTGGGGGTCGCTCTTCGCGTTCAAGGATGCGTCTGCATGCAGACAGTGCGACAGCCTGCCGATGGCGATCACCCAACTCGTCGGCTTTGGATTCGACCGGGCGTTTCTTGTGTCGCTCGCATTGTTGATCGGTTTGGTTGCCCTGCTTGCGCGAAGCTTTCCACGCTTGCAGGATGGCAGGTTGGTGGCTCTGTTTACTTGCATGATGTTACTGGTGAACCCCTACCTGCAAAACTATGACTTCGCCTTTGTATGGATTCCGTTGATGGAGTGCGCGGGTTTTACACGCTCGCCGATCACGCAGGTTGTCGCCCTGTTGGCATTCATCCTGCCCTGGGTTGGGTTTGTCTTGTGGGGGAGCGGCGGAGGTTTTACAATGCTGGTTTTAACGGCGGCGCTGATGGTCGTATTGATGAGGAGTATCGAGCGGGGATAAAAGGCGGAGCGCCATCTGCCTCCGCATAATTAGGGTCGGTAAATGAATAACCTCCGTGTGTTTGTTCGCTCGCAGTGCAACTGCGAGCGGGATGCGGCGCAACCGCATCCCCACAGAGATTTTATATTTTTACGAACTCTTAACTCCACCGCCACGTCGTTCCGTCTTTGCTGTCTTCGATGGTCACGCCCATGGCTTTCAACTGGTCGCGGAGTTCGTCCGAACGCGCCCATTGTTTTTGTTTGCGCGCCTCCGTGCGTTCGGCGATGAGCGCAACAACCTTTGCTTCGTTCTCGCTTGAACCAGTCTTTTCTTTGAGTTGCAAGCCAAACACGCCGGTGAGTTCGCGTAAAGATTTTTGCGCGGGTTCGAGTTGAGCATCATTCGCGCCGTTATCGCGGGCGGTGTTGATGGCTTTGACGAGTTCATACAACGCGGCGAGCGCGAGCGGGGAATTGAAATCGTCGTCCATCGCATCGGTGAAGGATTTGCGAGTCGCTTCGGCGTGCGCGGCAAGTTCGGCGGCGCTCCCAGCGGAGAGTCCGCTTGACGAGGGCGAGGCAGGCCGCAGGGCAGACTTGAGGCGGTCGAGTAATTTTTCGGCGGCGTCTTGAGTCTCATCGTTGAAGATCAGCGGCGCGCGGTACGATCCCATCAGCACGAGCATCCGCATCACATCGGCGTCGCGCGTTGTCAAAAAATCTTTGATGCTGACGATGTTGCCGAGGCTCTTGGACATTTTCTCGCCGCCGAGTTGCAACATGCCGTTGTGAATCCAATAGCGCGAAAATTGTTTGCCCGTGTACGATTCGGTCTGCGCGATCTCGTTTTCGTGGTGCGGAAAGATGAGGTCGTTGCCGCCGCCGTGAATATCAATTTGTTCGCCGAGTTCGGCGAGGTTCATGGCGGAACATTCGATGTGCCAGCCGGGACGCCCCTTGCCCCATGGACTGTCCCATGAAATTTCGCCGGGCTTCGCGGCTTTCCACAACGCGAAGTCCATCGGGTGATTTTTCGCTTCGCCTACTTCGATGCGCGCGCCTGCCTGCATGTCGTCGAGCTTGCGCCCAGAGAGTTTGCCGTAATCGTTGTCGCCGATGACGCTGAAGTAGACATCGCCGTTCGACGCGGCGTACGCGGCTTCTTTTTGGATCAAGCCTTGAATGAATTCGATGATGAGCGGCATGGTCTTGCTCACCTGCGGATTCGACGTGGCGGGCAAGACATTCAAATTTTTCAGATCGTTGGCGTAATCTTCGATATAACGTTGCGACAATTTGAGCGGGTCTTCGCCGAGTTGATTGGCGCGGTTGATGATCTTGTCGTCCACATCGGTGTAGTTCATCACGTGCCGCACGCTGTAACCGCGATATTCGAGATAACGGCGGATGATGTCGAACACGATGGCAGACATGGCGTGACCGACATGCGCGTCGTTATAGACCGTCACGCCGCAGACATACATCTTGACGACGTTCGGTTCGAGCGTTTGGAATTCTTCTTTTTTGCGGGTGAGGGTGTTATAGAGACGGATCATATTGACCTTGATTTTATCCGCAGATTACGCAGATGGCGCAGATTTTAAAACCTTTTCTTCATAACCCCAGACGAGGCGCTTATATTGCAGGCTTGTTGCGCCAAAGTTGATCAACAGTCCGCGTTTTAAACCTGTGGCTTTGAGGTAGTTGAGAAGTTGAGACTCTTCCACGGTTGATAATCTGGACAAAGCCTTGAACTCCACAACGATCTCAGAGAAGCAAACAAAGTCTGCGCGATAATGAGTGGGAAGAAGAATATTTTTGTATTTGATTGGCAGTGAAACTTCCCTCTCAAACGGAACTTGCCTGAGTGGAAATTCGATCACTGCGGCTTCCTGATACACCGCTTCGAGAAACCCATGACCCAATTGGCGATGAATTTCCATCGCCGCGCCGATGATGGCATACGTCTGCGGGTCGCGTTCTTCCACGATCTTCATTTTTTATCTGCGTAATCTGCCAAATCTGCGGATTATTTTTTCTTTCGTCCATTCTCGTCTTCCACGCGCGCGAAGATCATGCGACCCGCCGCGGTTTGGAGGACTTTCGTAACGACGACTTCCTTATATTCGCCGATATAATCGTGACCGTTCTCCACCACCACCATCGTGCCGTCGTCCATGTAGCCCACGCCCTGACCGTGTTCCTTGCCTTCCTGGAAAATGTTCAGTGTCATGCGTTCGGCAGGCAGGACGACAGACTTGACCGCGTTCGCCAGTTCGTTGATGTTGAGGATCGTCACGCCTTGCAGTTCGGCGACCTTGTTCAAATTGTAATCATTGGTGAGGATCGGGCATTTCAACTGCTTGGCAAGCACAACAAGTTTATCGTCCACTTCGCGCACGCCTTCCGCGTTGATGTCGCTGATGCGCACGAGAATGTTCGGCAATTTTTGCAGTTCAGCCAGCGCGTCCATGCCGCGCCGCCCGCGTTGACGGCGCAAACCGTCCGGTGAATCGGCAATATATTGGAGCTCGTTCAACACAAAACGCGGGATGAGAAGCGTGCCCGGCAAAAATCCTGTTCTGGCAATATCTGTCACGCGCCCGTCAATGATCACGCTCGTATCCAGTAAGATGGTGCGGTTGAGGTTTGTCCATGAAGACGAAGAACCGCCCTCGCCGCCGCGTCCGCTCAATGTGCTGAGCAGACCCATGATATCTCCCTGCCTCATCACGAACAGCGAAATGCCCAGCCATGTAAACGCGATCACACCGACCAGCGGCATGATCTGCCCGAACGGTTTGGGAAGCAATGAAAAAGGAAATGCCAACAGCGCCGCGGTCAACAACCCAACGATCATGCCGAGCAACCCGGCGAAGAGAGTCTCTGCCGAAAGCCGTCCCAGCCTCACGCGCACCGCGCGAGCCGGGCGCGTCGTCACATAGGGCGTAAGCACCAGCCCGGTGAGCGCGCCTAACAGCCCAATGATCGAGGCATAGCGGATCGATTCTGAAAAGTTGTTCCCGCCCAAACTAAACCCCCAAACGCCTGCGATAATCCCGATAAAGATCATGCCAACAATACGAAGAATAAATTCAACACTGACGCTCATTAATAACTCCTTGATAAAGTGCGAATAACGGCAGATGATAGCACGGCAGAGATGGCTAGTCAAATAGACCTTCGGTGGAGTTGTTATAATGGACAGACGCTTCTTTCCACGGGTACGCCTGATCCTAACCCTCAACCATGAACCTCACTGACACCTTCAACCGCCCCTTGCGCGACCTGCGCATCTCAGTCACCGACCGCTGTAACTTCCGTTGCGTGTACTGCATGCCGAGAGAGATCTTCGGCTCCGATTATCCCTACCTGCCGCACAACGAAGTGCTGACCTTCGAAGAGATCGCGCGTCTGGCGCGCATTTTCGTGGGGCATGGCGTCAAAAAGATTCGCCTGACCGGCGGCGAGCCGCTCGTCCGCAAGGATGCGCATCTGCTCGTGAAAATGCTCGCGGAGATTCCCGGGCTCGACCTCACACTCACGACCAACGGCGCGTTATTGGCGAAACAGGCTCAAGCGTTGAAAAACGCGGGCTTGAAGCGCGTCACCGTGAGTTTGGATTCGCTCGACGATGAAACCTTCAAAGCGTTGAACGACGCGGATTTCCCGGTGGCGAAAGTGATCGAAGGGATGGACACAGCCGCAAGCGTCGGGTTGGAACCGATCAAAGTCAACATGGTGGTCAAGCGCGGGATGAACGAATCCAGCATTTTGCCGATGGCGCGCTTCTTCCGCGAGAAGGGATACATCCTGCGCTTCATTGAATACATGGATGTGGGTCACACCAACGGCTGGCGCATGGACGATGTTGTGTCGTCTGCGGAGATCGTCAAAATGATTTCCGCCGAGATGCCGCTCGAACCGATTGACCCGAACTATCGCGGCGAAGTTGCCGAACGCTGGCGTTACACAGACGGGAGCGGCGAGATCGGGGTCATTTCATCGGTGACGCACGCCTTCTGCCGCGATTGCAACCGCGCGCGCATCTCCGCCGAAGGGAAATTGTACACGTGCCTGTTCGCCGTCAAAGGTCACGACTTGAAATCGCTCATGCGCAACGGCGCAACTGATGATGACATTTCACAGACTATTGCCCGCATCTGGGGCAAACGCGACGACCGCTACTCGGAACTCCGCTCTGAAAATACGATTGACCTGCCCAAAGTGGAAATGTCTCACATCGGCGGATAATTTTTTACCACAAAGGACACGAAGGTCACTAAGGTTGGATAAGCAACGAGCGAATAGCCTCTCCACAGATTTTCTTTGTGTCCGTTGTGTCACTTCGATAAACTCAGTGCAAGCCTTCGTGTTTAAAAATTCTTGGAGCATCCATGTCTCTGAACGGAATCAAAGCCGTCTTCTTCGACCTCGACGGAACGCTGCGTCACAACATCCCCGGCGGAGGCGAAATTTTCTCCGAACACGTCCGCTCGCTGGGACACGAACTCAGCGACGATGATCTTCAACGCGCCATGCGCTGGGAATTCGCGTATTGGGCAAACTCTGCCGACCTGCTCGATGATTTCAAAAAGCACGAGGGCGAGAACGAGAAGTTTTGGGTCAACTACAGTTATCGCCGCCTCGTTGCATTGAACATCCCTCTCAAAAAATCAAAGTCTCTCGCGCCGAAAGTCTCCGCGTACATGCAAGAGTTTTACACGCCCAAAAGCATCGTCCCCGACGATGTGAAGAATACCCTGATCGAATTGAAACAACATGGATACGTCATGGCGGTCATTTCCAACCGCGACAAACCATTCAGCGAGGAACTCAAATCACACGGCATAAGCACTTTCTTCGATTTCTCACTTGCCGGTGGCGAAGTGGACTCGTTCAAGCCCGAGCCTGAAATTTTTCATCACGCGCTCAAACGTGTCGCGGGACTCTCCGCGCAAGAAACGATCTACGTCGGCGACAATTACTACGCGGATGTGATCGGTTCGCGCCGCGCGGGACTTCAACCTGTCCTCTACGACCCCAGCGGATTCTTCCCCGAAGCAGATTGCGCCATCATCAAATCGTTCGATGAATTGATTCCAGCGATCAAGAATTTGTAGAGCCAGTATCCGCGCTGAGCGGAGGTCTGAGCGAAGCGATAGCGGAGACGAAGACCGAAGTCGAAGCGCCGCCCTTACATTAAACTTTATCAGCGTTAATCTGCGTTCATCTGCGTCCCAATTTTATTTATCCGCGATCAACTCCTTCAACGTAACCCCCAACCTCGCAATCCCCTCACGGATGGTCTCCGGCGAGGAATAGGAAAAATTCAACCGCATCGTGTTCCTGCCTCCACCCAAGGGATGGAATGCTTCGCCCGGCACGAACGCGACCTTCTTTTCCACCGCGCGTTTCAACACCTCCGCCGAGTCCATGCCTTCGGGCAAAATGCTCCACAGGAACATGCCGCCTTTCGGCTTTCGCCACGTCACACCGGCGGGGAACATCTCTTCCATCATTTCGATCATCACATCGCGCCGTTCTTTATATGTGGCGCGGATCACTTTCACATGCTCGTCGAGGAATCCGCCCTTCGCCGCCTCGAACGCGATATATTGATTGAACGAAGACGTGTGCAAATCCGCCGCTTGTTTGCTCATCACCAGTTTCTGGATCACTTCCGATGGCGCGATCACCCATCCCAGCCGCAGACCCGGCGCGAGCAACTTCGAGAACGTGCTGAGGTAGATCACATTGCCGCTGTAATGTCCGCCGTTCGGACCGCGATACTCGCTGTCCAACGCCACAATGGACGGGATATGCTCGCCTTCATAACGTAACTGACCATACGGATCATCCTCGATGATCGGCACGCCGTATTTATCCGCGATCCTGATGAGTTGCTGCCTCCGCTCGAGGCTCAGCGTGGACCCGCTCGGGTTTTGGAAATTCGGAAGGACGTAGATAAATTTAGGTCCGACGCGCAGAGCCGCTTCCAATTCATCCACGATCATCCCGTGTTCATCCGCTCGCACAGGGATGTATTGCGCGCCGTACGCGTTCCACGCCTGCAACGCGCCGAGATACGTCGGCGATTCGACCACGATGTAGTCGCCGCGGTTGACGAACAGCCGCCCGACAAAATCCAACGCCTGCTGCGAGCCGGACGTGATGAGGACGTTATCCGCGCTCACCTCCGAACTGAAGCGCGAAATGTGCCGCGCGATCATCTCACGCAGAGGGCGGTGTCCCTCGGTCGTGCTGTATTGCAATGACTGGGGACCGAAATTCTCCAGCACGGTATTGCTCGCCTCGCGGAACCGCTCCAGCGGGAAAACCTCCGGCGCCGGCAGACCACCCGCAAATGAAATGATCTCCGGCAGTTCGGTGAGTTTCAGCAATTCGCGGATAACCGAACTCGACATTTGTTGAGTGCGAAAAGCGTAGCGATATTCCCAGGGTGTTTGCATTCAGGCTCCTATACGGATTGCGGATTTCAATCCGCAATTTTTCTATTGTGCGAGGATCAACATCGAACCGCGAAGTTCGCAAAGATCGCGAAGAAGACTATTAAATCTTTGCGTTCTTAGCGCGCTTTGCGGTAAATAATTTAGGAATGAACGACAAAGAATCGATGGTTTGAAAATAAAAAGCCCGGCAGGTACGTTTGTACCCGTCAGGCTTTTGCTTGGCATTGCATGGATGATCCAAAGGTAAAGTATTCGAATTCGTCTCATCTCGCCTCAATCTTAGCACGAATTTCCCTGAAAGATTAGCGTAAATTCGCGGGGATTAGCGGAATCTCAACTTTCAACTGCGTTACAATGGGGCAATGCCCCGCGCCTCACGCCTCCCCTCCGGTCTGCTCCCCTTCCAACAGGGCGGTCTCGACTCGCTGTGCGGGCTGTACAGCATCATCAACGCCGAACGCATCGTCAACCACTCCTCCGATGAAGAAACTCAGCAACTTTTCAACGACCTAATCCGCTTCTTATCGCGGCGCCGGCTGTTGCGCAAACTCCTCATCAACGGCATCATCCATACGGAAATGCTGTTGATCCTCGATAAAGTCGTCGGCAAGCAAAGGATCTCCGACGTCGAAATCCCGTGGCGCGGCGTGCCAAACCCCGACCTGACCACCTTTTGGAAATCCATGCAAACGTTTCTCGACGGCACGCCCGGACGCGCCATCATCCTCGGCTTGCAGGGCTACCACGATCACTGGACAGTGATCGAAGCCATCACCAACCGTTCCATTCTTTTGTACGACTCATCGAAGATCAAACGACTGCCGCGTCCGCACTGCACCACCGTCTACGCCACATGGACGCGCAAGCATTTGCTCCTCCCCGCGCAAACCTATTTCCTTTCCAACGAGAGCGAAGATGAAGAGTGATCTCGCCAGCGAGGAATTTTGCTATCTCACCACCACAGGTCGCGTCACTGGCAACCCGCACGAGATCGAAATCTGGTTCGGGATGAAAGGCGACACGCTCTACATCCTCTCCGGCGGCGGTCACAAATCGGATTGGGTGAAGAACCTGATGAAGAGTCCCAACGTCACCGTGCGGATCGGGACAAGCCGCTTCACCTCGACGGGCACGCTGGTCCAGTCTTCGGAGGAAGAATCGTCCGCCCGAGCCCTGCTCGCCGACAAATACAACGAACGCGAATCCGACGGCTCGCTCAGCGAATGGGCGCAGACCGCGCTGGTGGTAGCGTTGGAAATTAAGTAGGCGGGAATCGTGTTATACTTTTTCTTGAAAAGGTATAACCAAGGAGCCGCCGATGGAATTGACAATTTCCAACAAGGGCTGGGTTGTGATCCCTGCCGAGTATCGCAAGAAATACAACCTGCGCGCCGGCGCCAAAGTGGTCATTGTAGATTACGGCGGTGTGCTTGCCATTGTTCCCGCTGTCAAAGATCCGATCAAAAAAGGGTATGGATTTCTAAAAGAAACGCCGCCACTGTACGATGCCGTGAAGAAAGACCGTGAAATGGAAAAAAAGAGAGAAGAAAGATTCGCGAATGGCTGATCTGCCAATCTATGTTCTCGACGCGTTCGCGCTGATGGCATATCTGAAAGGCGAGCCATCTGCCCAGCGTATCCGCGATCTTTTGAGCGACGCCGAACATAGGAAATGCCAACTCTACATGTCCATCATCAATTTAGGAGAAGTCCTATACAATCTGGAGCGAAACAATGGGCTGAATAAAGCCCGCGAAGCGCTCACGATCATCCAAAGCCTGCCTCTTGAGATTCTTCCCGCCGATCCTCAAACTGTCTTTGCCGCCGCGCACATCAAGGCAAACCATCCCATCTCGTACGCGGATGCCTTTGCGATTACCGCGGCGCTCCAACTGAATGGCGGCGTATTGACCGGCGACCCGGAGTTCAACGATGTGGCAGACTCCGTCGAGGTGGAATGGCTGGCGAGGAATCGATAGAGGGTGAGAATGTCGAGGGTGGGGAACCAAAAAGAATAGGCGAAGGAGGCGTGCTATAATCCAAAAACCGAACCAACATGCCCGATCCCAAAATCTTTTTTGAAACTGAACAAGTAAAGATCATTCACGACGATGTTGTCGCCACCGATCGCGTGGACGATTCGAGCGTTGACCTGATCGTCACCTCGCCGCCGTACAATGTGGACATCGCCTACAACTCGCACAAAGATGATATTTCGTACGCGGAGTATCTTGAGTTCAGCCAACAATGGATGACGCGTTGTCATCAATGGTTGAAAGACGACGGGCGTTTTTGCTTGAACATTCCGCTCGATAAAAATAAAGGCGGGCAACAAAGCGTGGGCGCCGATTTGACCACGCTCGCAAAACAGATCGGCTTTGGTTATCACTCCACCATCATTTGGAACGAGGGCAACATCTCGCGCCGCACCGCCTGGGGCTCATGGATGAGCGCCAGCGCGCCGTTCGTCATCGCGCCGGTGGAATTGATCCTTGTGCTGTATAAAAGCAAGTGGAAGAAAACGGGCGGAAGCAAAGTTTCTGATGTGACGCGCGACGAATTCATGGAATGGACCAACGGCGTGTGGACGTTCAACGGAGAAAGCAAAAAGAAGATCGGTCACCCCGCGCCGTTTCCGCTTGAATTGCCGCGCCGCTGTGTCAAACTGTTCAGCTATGTAGGCGACACTGTGTTAGACCCGTTCAGCGGCAGCGGCTCGACCATCATCGCGGCAGTGACGAATGGACGCAAAGCCATCGGCGTCGAAGTGGATGCAAAGTATTGCGAGTTATCGAGGAAAAGGGTTGTCGCGGCGATGGAGGTGATATCATCGCCTTGACTGCGATTTGCAGAAAATGAAAACCGATAAAATCGTTCCTCGTTCCACGTTCTTCGACGAAGTCCGCTCCATTCTGGCGCAAGCCCGTCAGAAGGCGTACGCGGCGGTCAACTTTGCCATGGTCGAAGCCTACTGGGAGATCGGCCGCCGCATTGTGGAGGAGGAACAGCAGGGCAAAGATCGGGCTGAATATGGCGCGGCTCTTATCAAGGAACTCTCCAAACAGTTGACTGGAGAGTTCGGCAAGGGGTTTACCATTGCCAACCTCAAGAATTTTCGGCTGTTTTATCTCACCTTCCCCGACTTTCAAAAAAGCTACGCAGTGCGTAGCCTTTTAAGCTGGTCTCACTACCGCCTCATCATGCGCGTGGAAGGCGAGCCCGCCCGCAAGTATTACATCCGCGAGGCGGCGGAGCAAAATTGGAGCACGCGCCAGTTGGAACGGAATATCAACACTCACTATTTTGAGCGACTATTGAAATCGCCAGACAAGAAATCGGCAACTCCAGAGAACGATTCGAGCAAGCCGACCTTCGCCGACTTCATCAAAGATCCCTACGTGCTTGAGTTTTTGCAGATCCCAGAATCGCCCGATGCTTCAGAACGGGAAATAGAAACCGCCATCATTGACAACCTGCAACAATTCCTGCTCGAAATGGGCAAAGGATTTTCCTTTGTCGGCAGGCAATTCCGCATCAGCGCCGAAACCAGTCATTTCTACATTGACCTTGTGTTTTATAACTATCTGCTCAAGTGTTTCGTGCTGATCGATCTGAAGAACGAAAAGTTGACGCATCAAGACATCGGGCAAATGGATATGTACGTGCGGATGTTCGACGACCTGAAACGCGGTGACGATGACAACCCAACCGTTGGGATCATCTTCTGCGCGGCAAAGGACGAGACGGTGGTGAAATATTCAGTCTTGAAAGACAGCGAGCAAATTTTCGCTTCCAAGTACAGGCTGATATTGCCAACCGAAGAAGAACTGGCAAGAGAGATCGAACGCGAGCGGCGCATGATTATGGAACAACGCGCTCGTTACGAAGTCAATCGTGAACGTTGAAATGGAGAATTCATTATGGGCGTGATGATGCAAGCCTTCTACTGGGACTGTCCGCGATTGGAAAACGAAGAATTCCAATGGTGGAACACGATCCGCGAGCAAATCCCCGCGCTGGCGAAGGTAGGATTCACGGCGTTGTGGCTTCCGCCCGCGCATAAAGCCGCGAATCTGGCGGGACCCTCAATGGGCTACGACCCGTACGATTATTACGACCTTGGCGAGTTCGACCAGAAGGGAACAATACCCACGTGGTTCGGTCCGCGCGCGGAGTTGGAATCCCTCATCCAAGCCGCGCACAGCCACAAGGTCAGCGTGATCGCGGATATGGTCTTCAATCACAACAGCGGGGCAGACGCGCAGGAGTTGAATCCGCTGATCAATCAAATGCGCTGGACGTTGTTCCATCCGAAGAGCGGAAAGTTCCCGCGCAATTGGGAATGTTTTCATCCGTGCATGTACGAAAGTTGGGACAACATGACCTTCGGCGACATGCCCGACCTCGCGCATCGCAATCCGTATGTGTATGCCGAACTGCTCAAGTTGGCGCGCTGGCTCATCGAGGATGTCGGCTTCGACGGCTTTCGATACGATTTTGTAAAAGGCTACGGCGCCGACACCATCACCGCGATCCAAGAATATCGTTATCAGCGCAACGGTCAACAGTTTGTGCCGTATGGCGTGGCGGAATTTTGGGATAACGCGCACGCCATCGAAAACTGGGTGGACCTTGCCAACTTCTCCAACACGAATCCTGTGGAGGCGTTCGATTTCCCTCAGCGCGAAATGCTCAAAGCGATGTGCGACTCGTATGGTTTCAGTTTGAAGAATCTCACCACGTGGGATACGGTCGTTCGGCGCGAGGAACAGAACGCGGTTTCGTTCGTTGAAAATCACGACCTGCGCGATGAGGGGCGTCCCATCATCAACGACAAATTGCTTGCCTACAGTTACATCCTCACGCACGAGGGGTATCCGTGCGTGTTCTGGCACGATTATTTCAATTTGAATCTCGCGCTCGGCGACACGCCCAACGGCATCGTCGCGCTCGTGGACGCGCACGAAAAATACGCGGGCGGCGACACCCAAGTCTTATACGTGGACGACAACCTCTACATCATGCAGCGCGTGGGATATGGGAATCAACCGGGACTGGTCTACGTGCTGAACAATCGCGGCGACAACTGGAACGGGCGCCTCGTCACCACCAAATGGACGAACGCTTCATTCGCCCCTGTGGCTTGGTGGAGCCATAGCGACCTTTCGCGCCCCATCAACCAATCCACCGACCGCGACTGCCGCGCACAATTCTACGCCCCGCCTCGTGGATACGCGGTGTATGCGATGAAGTAGGGAAGAAGCGAGAAAATAGTTCGTACCGCAAAGTTTACTTTGCGATTGCGCATCGCACAAACCGTCGATCGGCAAGATAAATCTTGCGCTACGGGAAATGCCATTCTTATGACCGACATCCACGAACAACTCTGCGCCTTACTCGATCAAGAAGGCGCGACGTATCGCGTGATCGAACACGAGCCCGAAGGGCGGACAGAACTTATCGCCAAGATTCGCGGCAACCGCATCGAACAATCCATCAAGTCCATGACCTTGCAGGTGCGACTGACTCGCAAGGAAAATATCTACTGCCTCGCAAACGTCCCCGGCAATTGCCGCATTGACTTCGACGGGGTCAAACGTCACTTCAACGCGGATAGTGTCGCGTTCGCGTCGCGCGAAAAGGCTCAAGAGTTGACGGGATGCGTCATCGGGGCGATTCCGCCATTCACGTTTAGCGACCAGCTTCAAGTGTTGGCTGATCCGCTCATCCAGCAGAATGATGAGGTCGTGTTCAACGCGGGTCGCTTGGACCGATCCATTTTTATGAAACTCGATGATTACATCCGCATCGCCAAGCCGCAATTGGTACCAATCGCCCAACGCGGATAATCTGTTTCACTTGTAGAATTGCATACTCTCGCGTTCGTCCCGCACGATTTGCTTGGCAAATCGAACTGCGGGACGAACCTAATCTCACGGAGGCCTCCTCATGGACAACTACGAAAAGAACGTAGACAAGGTATATAACACGGTGGAGAAAGCAGGCAGGGTCGCTAATCGTTTACAGATCGGTTGTTGGATCGTCTTTGCTAATTTGTTCCTTGGCGGATTTTGTTTGTGGGGCGCGTACGTGGGATATGTCAGTTGGCAATTGGAACAGAAAGGCGAAACGGTAACAGGTATCGTGACTCGTCTCGAAGAAAGCAGCAGCAGCGAAGGCGGTTGCTGTGTGTACTCGCCTGTCATCGAGTTCGAAGCGAACGGGCAGACTTATTCTTTTGAGGGCGGCAACGCTTCGTACCCTCCCGCCTATGATGTGGGAGAGGAAGTTTCGGTGTTGTACGACCCCGCCGACCCGAACACCGCGCAGATCAACAAATGGACCGAACGCTGGCTGATGCCGATCATCCTCATCCCTGCCATGATCTTCACCGCGCTGATCCTCAACTTCTTCTTGATCCGTTCCTTTTGGCGGAATGAAGTGATGTGATGTGAGTCAAATCCATTCTTGTCTAAAAACTTGAGAAGCAATATAAACCAAACGAGGAATTATGTACGAACGTCATCGACAACCTCTCGCAAGCCCAAAAGTGTTCGCCAACCGACTTATCCGCAACGGGTTGATTGGGTTGGCGTTAATTCTTTTTTCGCTCATCATTGGGACGCTCGGCTATCATTTCATCGAACATCTTTCATGGATCGACGCCCTGCTCAACGCATCCATGATCCTCAGCGGAATGGGACCCGTCAACCCCGTGCAGACGGATGCGGGAAAGCTCTTCGCCTCCTTCTACGCGTTATATTCAGGCATTATTCCGCTCACCGCCGCCGGCGTGTTAGCCGCGCCGATCCTGCATCGCTTCCTGCATCACTTCCATCTTGCCGATGAGAAATAGCACACATAACAATTGGAGGAAAAATGAAATGCCCTGTGGACAAGACCGACACCCTTAGCCAGATCGCGCTCATTGAAGGATTACCCGCCATGCAATGTTCGAACTGCGGCGGGATTTGGGTGGACTCGAATGCCTATCTTGCCTGGCGTAAGGGAAGAGGCGAAACGGAGTCTCGCAAATCTGCTGAAATAAAAATTGACCCTGCCTGGGATGTGGACGAATTGAAACTCTGCCCCAATTCAGGTCATATCATGGGCAGATATAAAATTCTAGCGGATTCAGATTTCCATCTTGATCGTTGCGGTCATTGCAACGGCATCTGGTTCGACAAACACGAATGGGACGCGCTGATCGAACTGGGCTTGCACGACAACGTCAACGAATTTTTCACCCGTCCATGGCAGGACGAGATCCGCTCGAGCGAGGCGCGAAATCACATGGACAAACTTTACCTTGAAAAATTCGGCGCGGACGATTATGAGCATGTCAAGAAAGTCCGCGAGTGGATGAAAGATCATCCGAAGCGGGGGATGTTGCTGGCGTATCTACAAGCCAGCGATCCGTATGCAGTTTGAACGGACGTAGAAATCAAGAGTCAACTCTCAACCGATACCCCACCCCCGCCTCGGTGACAAGATACGTCGGCCTCGCCGCGTCGGGTTCGATCTTGCGCCGCAGGTTGCTGATGTTGACTCGCAGAATGTGCATATCGTCGTAGCCTTCGCCCCAAACCAGTTTCAACAATTGACGATGCGTAATGACCTTGCCCGCGTGGGTAATCAACGCTTTGAGCAGGTCATACTCCGTCGGCGTGAGCGCGATTTCCTTTTCGTTCAGAGCCACTACACGGCGGGAGACATCCATTGTCAAGGCGCCGATTTGAAAGACAGGCTCGTCCGCGTTTGTCAGTTGTCTTCTTTGCGCAACTCTCATGCGAGCCATTAATTCGCCCGTGCCGAAGGGTTTTGTCAAGTAATCGTCCGCGCCCGCATCGAGCGCGGCGATTTTGTCATTCTCCGCCTCGCGGACGGATAGAATGATGATCGGCGTTTGCGACCATTCTCTTAAGCGGCGAGTCACTTCAATGCCGTCCATATCGGGCAAGCCCAAATCTAAAATGATCATATCGGGGCGGTGAGACAACACGGCTTGAATCGCTTCATTCCCATCGCTGGCTTCATAGACCGTAAAACCTTGCGCGGTCAACGCGGCGCGTAAATACCTGCGGATGGGAGTTTCATCGTCCACAACTAAAATTCGTTGATTGGTCTGCGTCATGCCCCCAATGGTAATTCAATTTCAACGACCGTGCCATTGCCTTCACGATTCATGGCGCGGATCGTCCCTCCGTGAATCTCGACGATGCTCTTGCTGATGGAAAGCCCCAAGCCAGTTCCGCCAACATTTTGCGGATGATGCGCGCGATAAAACTTTTCAAAGATGTGAACCAGATCGTCCGCTGGGATGCCAACTCCACGGTCCGCGATTGTGAGGCGCATGGTTGAGTCCAGCGCGGATGCGGAAATTTCGATCAAAGAATTTTCAGGAGAATACTTTATCGCATTCTCCAATAAATTCACGACCACTTGCACCATCAAAGCAAAATCCATTTGCGCGAGCGGAAAATCGGCGGGGATATTTGTTTGGATCTGATGCTTGCCGACGCGCCAGCCAAGTTGCTCGATGGCTGTGCCGATCAAATCCTGTATATCTCGCGGCTCCAGGTTTAATTTAATGACGCCGCTTTCAATGCGCGTCATGTTCAATAAATTGCCAACCAGGCGGTTCAATCGGTCGGCTTCGCCGCGCGCGTTTTCGATTAATGTGTCTCGCGTTGTTTCATCCATGCCATCATAATTTTCATCCAGCGCGGTCAACGCCCCAGTGATCGAAACCAGCGGCGTGCGCAAATCGTGCGAAACGGAATTGAGCAGGGCGTTTTGCAGTTTTTCAGCCGATTGCATCAAACTGATTTTCTGCGTTTGTTCTTCCAGTAAAGCGCGTTCGATGGCTTGCGCGCCCTGATTGGCAAAGGCTTCCACCAGTCGTCTTTTTGCGGGGGCAAGGTCCATTTGAGACGAGTTCAATTTTCCGATCCCTAACACGCCCACAACGCCGCCCGCTGTTTTCAACGGCAGGTAGCGTAGTTGCGCGGCTGGCAGGGTATTTGTATAACGCCCCGCAGGTTCCGCGTGACGATAGACCCAATCTGCCACCGCGATTTCTTCATCGCTCAATTTCAGATCGTCGCTACTGATCCGTATTTCAAGTTTGTCTTCCTTTGCCAGCAATACGGCAACCGCTTTTTCAAAAGTTTGTTCGAAATGTTTTTTCAACTGTCTCAAGATCGTTTCGAGATCGGCGGAGGACGCCAGGTCGCGGCTCAGGTCGTACAACTCCGCTGTTTCCGCCTCGCGCTGACGCGCCGCCTGCGCTTGTTCGCTCGCCCAAGCCGTTAATTGGCTGATCACCATGCCCACCAAAAATAAAGCGATGAACGTAATAATGTACTGCGTATCGGAAACAGAGAACGAAAAATGCGGCGCGATAAAAAGGAAATCAAACGCCAGAATGCCCAGTATGGACGCCAGGACGGCGGGCCCGCGCCCCAAATAGACGGCGGAAACCACAACCGCCAATAAATAGACCATGACAAGGTTGGTAGGCTCAAGCCGCCAACCGATGAAACCACCCAGGAGGGTAGCCAGCGCCACCAGCACAACGCTCCAAAGATAACGCGCAAGCGGGCTGTGCAGTTTGAAAGGGTTCTCGTCCGCTGGAAAAGACGGCGTGTCGTTGCTGGCGACGACATAGACATCCACATCCCTGCTTTTGCGGATCAAGCTATCCACCAGCGAGCCGCGAATCATTTCCTGCCAGCGCGGGCGCAGAGGTTTGCCAGCCACAATTTTTGTAATATTATTTTTCCGCGCAAATTCAATGACAGTTTGTGAAATGGATTCAATGGAGGCGCCCGCGCTCACCGTATAAGACCGCGCGCCCAGATCCTCCGCGAGTTGCAAAATTTTCGCAACCCGTTCGCGTTTCGGCTCGGACATGGCAATAGATTGCGGCGTTTCAATAAATAACGCGATCCACTCCGCGTTTAGTTCTTCAGATAATCTTCTGGTTGTGCGCACCAGCCGCTCGCTCAACGGACTGGGGCTGATACAAACCAACAGTCTTTCCGTCGCCGCCCACGGACCAGGAATCGCCCGCGTTTGCATGTATGCCCGCATCTGGTTATCCACGCGTTCCGCCGCGCGGCGCAAAGACATCTCGCGCAGGGCGGTGAGATTCCCTTTGCGGAAAAATTTATCAATGGCGCGGCTGGCTTGTTCGGGGATGTAGACTTTACCTTCATTCAAACGCGCCAATAATTCATCGGGCGGTAAATCAATCAATTCGATTTCAAAGGCTTCGTCCATAACAGAATCGGGAATGGTCTCTTTCACCACCACGCCCGTCACTTGCGCCACAATATCGTTCATACTTTCAAGATGTTGAATGTTCAACGTGGTGTACACGTCAATCCCCGCGTCTAAAATTTCCTGCACGTCTTGATAACGCTTGGGGTGGCGCGAACCAGAAGCGTTGGTGTGAGCGAACTCATCCACCAGCACGATGGCGGGCTTGCGCCCCAGAACCGCGTCCACATCCATTTCAGGCAGGGTCGTGCCGCGATAATCCACTTGTTTGCGCGGCAGAACTTCCAACCCCTCAACCAACTCTTCGGTTTCTTTGCGTTTATGCGTTTCAATATAGCCGACAACAATATCAATGCCCTGCTCCCTGCGTTGATGCGCGGCTTGAAGCATGGCGTAGGTCTTCCCCACGCCCGCCGCATAGCCGAGGAAGATTTTCAACTTTCCTCGGCTATGTTCTTCTGCTTGAATATTTTTCAATAACTCATCGGGGTCTGGGCGTTGCATAAAGATATTGTATTCCTATTCTCCCTCATCCCCAACCCTTCTCCCTTTGGGAGAAGGGTGTCTGAGTCCCCTCTCCAACGGGAGAGGGCTAGGGTGAGGGGATTTATTCAATTCCATCCAAAGCCAAATTCAACAACAACACATTGACTCGCGGCTCGCCCAGAAAACCAAACTGACGACCTATGGTGTATTGATTCACCAACGCGACGACATCCGCTTCATTCACGCCTCGGCTGGTTGCCACGCGGGAAACCTGATACAACGCCGCGGCGACGCTGACGTGAGGGTCGAGTCCGCTCCCCGAAGCAGTGACCAGGTCCACAGGAATCGGAAGCGCGTTGTTGGGGTCAGCCGCTTTCAGGGCGTCAATCCGCGCCTGCACGGCTTCGATCAAAGCGGGATTCATCGGTCCGTAGTTGGAGCCAGACGAGGTGGAAGAGTCGTAATTGACCGCCGATAAACGTCCCCAAAAATATTTCGGATCGTCGAACTGTTGACCGATCAATTCGGAGCCGTAGGTTTTCCCGTCAATGACGATGAGACTGCCGTTGGCTTGATGCAGAAACGCAAGTTGGGCAATGCCCGTCACCGCCAGCGGATAGATCACGCCCGTGACGACGGTGAGCAAAATAAAAATAGTAAGCGCGGGGCGAAGTTGTGTGTTCATGAGTTAAAGGTTCCTGTAAAGTAAGCGACAAACCAGAAGATGGATGTGATGAATAACCAGGGTTGCCATGCGAGCGGTATGTTCAAAACGTTGGGCGCAATTGCGCCAGCGGCGAATATAACCGTGAGAGCCGCCAGCAAAAACGGCTTGATGATTTTTGAATACTCGCTTGGTTTCATCGAAACTTCTTTCCGAGTTGAAACAAAAGGTTTCTGCCTGATGTTTTCCAGATATGGATACGATAAATTGTGAACTGTCATCTCAGCCTCCTAGACCAATCCAAACGCTACCAATGCCATGTCAATCACTTTGATGCCGATGAACGGCACGAACAAACCGCCGAGACCGTAGATCAAAAGGTTGTCTCTCAGCAATTGCGCCGCGCCCACCGCGCGATACGGCACGCCGCGCAACGCCAATGGGATTAATGCGACGATAATCAGCGCGTTGAAAATCACTGCCGAAAGGATGGCGCTTTCAGGCGTTGCCAGCCCCATAAAGTTCAATGTTTGCAATTGCGGGTAGGTGGCGGCGAACGCGGCGGGGATGATGGCAAAATATTTCGCCACATCGTTGGCAAGGCTGAAGGTGGTCAGCGAACCGCGCGTCATCAAGAGTTGTTTGCCGATTTCAACGATCTCGATCAATTTGGTTGGGTTGCTATCGAGGTCCACCATGTTGGCGGCTTCGCGCGCGGGTTGCGTGCCAGTGTTCATCGCAACGGCAACGTCGGCTTGGGCGAGCGCGGGCGCGTCGTTTGTGCCGTCGCCCGTCATGGCAACGAGTCGTCCGCCCGTTTGATATTCGCGGATCAATTTCAACTTCGCTTCGGGCGTGGCTTGCGCGAGAAAATCATCCACGCCCGCTTCGGCGGCGATGGCGGCGGCGGTGAGCGGGTTGTCGCCTGTGATCATCACGGTTTTGATTCCCATCTTTCGCAAGTGCGCGAAGCTTTCCTTCATACCGCCTTTGACGATGTCCTTCAAATGGATCACGCCGAGGGCTTGGTTGTCGCGCGTCACAACCAGAGGCGTGCCGCCAGTTCGGGCGATTGAATCAACTGTCGGCTTGAGGTCAGAAGCGACGGCGCCTCCGTTGGACTGGATCAATTCGATCATCGTGTCGGGCGCGCCTTTTCGGATCGAAGTTCCATTGAAATTAACGCCGCTCATGCGCGTTTGCGCGGTAAATGGGACGAAGTGCATCTTCTCCATGGTTTTGCCGCGCAAGCCAAATTTTTCTTTTGCCAACACGACGATGGAACGACCTTCAGGAGTTTCATCTGCCAATGACGCGAGTTGCGCGGCTTCGGCAAGTTCTTGAACGGGAAGATTGTTGACGGGGATAAACTCAACCGCCTGACGATTGCCCAACGTGATCGTTCCCGTTTTATCGAGCAGTAACACATCCACATCGCCCGCCGCTTCCACCGCGCGACCCGACATGGCGATGACGTTGCGTTGGATCATCCTGTCCATGCCTGCAATGCCAATGGCGGAAAGCAACCCGCCGATGGTGGTTGGGATCAAACACACCAGCAAGGCAACCAACACGGTGATGGTGATCGCGCCGCCGCTGAACATTGAGAACGGCAGTAACGTGGCGCACACAACCAAAAAGATGATGGTGAAGCCCGCCAGCAAAATATTCAACGCGATTTCATTCGGCGTCTTTTGCCGTTTCGCGCCCTCGACCATGCTGATCATGCGATCTAAAAATCCATGCCCAGGGTCGGCGCTGACTTTGACAATTAACCAATCGGACAAAAGTCTCGTGCCGCCCGTGACTGCGGAACGGTCGCCGCCCGCTTCTCTCACGACGGGAGCTGATTCGCCCGTGACGGCGCTCTCGTCCACCGACGCGATTCCCGCGACGATCTCGCCGTCGGCTGGCAGAATATCTCCCACAACGACCAGATATAAATCATCTTTGCGAAGCGCGGTGGAGGAAACAATTTCATGCTTTACATTGGCGTCAAATGTTTCAGCCTTTGACGCAACTTTCTTCGCGGGCGTATCCTGCCGCGCCTTGCGAAGCGACTCGGCTTGCGCTTTGCCGCGTCCCTCGGCGACGGCTTCGGAGAAGTTTGCAAATAACACAGTGAACCACAGCCATAAGGCAATCGCGCCAATGAAACTCGTCGGCGCCTCGCCTTGACCGAAGATGGCTTGAATCCACAAGATGGTCGTCAGCGCGCTCCCCACCTCCACCACGAACATGACGGGGTTGCGGACCATCCAACGCGGGTTGAGTTTGATAAACGATTCCACAATCGCGCGGCGGTACATTTCCTGTTTCATTTGAGTTTGTTTTTTTGTTTGAGTTGTCATAGTAATTCTCTTTTCACCACAAAGGCTTGCATTGAGCCTGTCGAAATGTCACGAAGGTACACAAAGGTTTTTAAATCTTTTCCTTAGTGACACTTTGTGTCCTTCGTGGTTAAGGTCTTATTTAAATATCATCAAATGTTCCACAATCGGACCCAACGCCAGCGCGGGCAAATAACTCAACGCGCCGACGATGACGATGACGCCGATCAACCAGCCGATGAACAAAGGCGTATGCGTCGGCAAAGTGCCGTTGCTGACGGGCGTCTTCTTTTTATTCGCCAGCGAGCCTGCCACCGCCAATATCGGAACCGCCAGCCAAAACCGAACGATCAACATGGCGAGTCCCAACGCGGTGTTGTAAAACGGATTGTTCGCTCCCAGCCCCGCAAACGCCGAACCGTTGTTCGCCGCCGTGGACGAAAAGGCATACAACACTTCGCTGAACCCATGCGCCGACGGGTTGAAGATCGTGGCTCTGCCCGCTTCGCTCATCAACGCGATGGCTGTCCCAACCAACGTCACGATCACAGGCACAAGAATCACGAGCGACGCCATTTTCATTTCGTAGGCTTCGATCTTTTTGCCGAGATATTCAGGCGTGCGCCCCACCATCAACCCCGCCACAAAAACGGCAATGATGACGAACGCCAACATGCCATACAGCCCAGAGCCGACTCCGCCGAAAATGATCTCGCCGAGTTGCATCAGCCACATGGGCACGAGTCCGCCCAGCGGCATATATGAATCGAGCATCGAGTTGACCGCGCCGTTCGACACGGACGTTGTAGCAGTTGCCCACAATGCGGAGTTCACGATCCCAAAGCGGACTTCCTTACCTTCCATATTCCCGCCTGCGACTCCCAACGCCTCTATCGCAGGGTTGGCTGTTTTCTCCGACCAAACCGTCACGCCCAGTAAAGAGACGAACACAATCGTCATGGCGATCAGTAGCGACCACCCCTGGCGCGTGTCGCCGATCATCTTCCCGTAGGTGTAGCAAAGCGCGGCGGGAATTAATACGAGGGCGAGCATCTCCAGAAAATTTGAAAACGGCGTCGCGTTCTCAAGCGGATGCGCGGAGTTGGTGTTGAAGAATCCGCCGCCGTTTGTGCCGAGTTGTTTGATTGCGATCTGCGAAGCGGCGGGACCGACCGCAATGGTCTGCTCGCCCGATTGAAGCGACACGGCGGTTTGTGATTCGTTGAAAGTTTGCACAACGCCTTGCGAAACTAAAGCCAGCGATAGCGCCAGCGCAAGCGGCACAAGGATATACAAAGCGCTTCTGGTTAAATCCACCCAGAAGTTGCCAATCTCTTTCGTGGTGTGTCGGACGATTCCGCGAATCAACGCGACCAAGACCGCCATGCCCGTCGCGGCAGAGACGAAGTTTTGCACGGTCATTGCCAGCATTTGGGTCAGGTAACTCATCGTTGTTTCGCCGCCGTAGCCCTGCCAATTGGTATTGGTGACAAAGCTGGTGGCTGTGTTCCATGAAGAATCAGGCGTGACCGCGCCGAATCCCTGCGGATTCAATGGCAACAAAAACTGAACTCTTTGCAGAAAATAGACAGCCAGCAAGCCAATTGCATTGAACAGCAACATCGCAACGGCGTATGTTTTCCAATTCATCTCCGTTTTTGAGTCCACACCTGAAGCGCGGTAAATGAATCGTTCAACGGGATCAAGTATCGGGTCGAGAACGACGCGCTCGTTTTGGTAGACGCGCGCCATATATCCGCCCAGCGGTTTGACCAAAGCGAACAAAACGGTCAGGTAGAAAAGAATTTGAAGCCAATCGTAGATGTTCATGTTATCCAAACCATTCTGGTTTCAACAAGGCTAAAACGAGATAGCCAAACAAAATTAAAGTAAGTACGCCTGCGATCACATACAAGGCGTTCATTTGTTCTCCATCAGGCGGTCACAAATGGCGAGCAAGCCAAAAGTGAGCGCGAAAAACAAAAGGGTCAATCCAACAAAGAGAATGTCATTCATGCGTGCCTCCATTGGATGCAGTGTATTCAGTTGCGCGTCAAATTGGGGTTAAGGAAACAAGCGCGAAGGTCAAGAAAGTATCAAGACTTGTGCGATAATCAAGATATGGAATTCACCCCGCTTCATTTTTTAGATCATCCGATTGAAGTCATCTTCGATTCCCCTCCCGCGCTCGAGAAGAGTCCCACCTGCCCAAATGGATTTGTCTGGGAAGGCAAAACGTATCGCGTGATCGAAATGCTCTCGGCATGGACAGATTTCAAGCGGCGCGGAAAGATGGCGCGCAATATGCAGCCTGAGCACGCGGCTGTGGCATCCAATCGCGGGTCGTTGAATGTGGGCAGGTTTTATTTTCGCGTACGTGTTTCCGTTCATCCCGCAAACCGCGTTCATCCAGCAGTTCAACTGCTGGATGAACGAACTCAAGAACAAATCTTCGATATTTACTATGACCGCGCGATGAAAAACGTAGATGACCGCAAAGGTCAATGGGTTGTTTATAGAGAGGTAGGAGAAGGCTGATGGAAGAGAATCAGGTTGAGGTCAGGCAAGAAGCGCGGGAAGTCCCATGGTCGATCCTCGATACGTGGCTCGGCGTCGTATTGTTGATACTGATCAGCGTCGGCATACTCGTGGTCGGGTTCCTGTTTCAAGAGGAAGCGAAGCAGTTTGCGCGCGGCGCGGGAGTCATGTTTGCCGAAATGATCTATCTCGTGCCGGTGCTGGTCATTTTTGCGTGGAAGCGCATCCGCCCCGGGCTTCTCGGCTTCGTCAAATTCGATTCGCTTACGATGGGCTTGGGGTGCGGATTATTGATCGTCGCCTACGGCATCGTCATCGCGCATAACGTTCTGCTGACGCTTCTTGGCGTGGATACGCAAGGCGAGGCGGTGATGAAGATGTTTTCCGAACTCGATTCGCCTCTCTGGCTGTTTCTCACCGGCGTGATCATTGCCCCGCTTGTGGAGGAAATTTTCTTTAGGGGATTTTTATTTCAAGGATTTCGACAACGCTACGGCTGGATTGCGGCGCTCCTGCTGAGCTCTGGAATTTTTGCCGCTTCGCATCTCGATCCCGTTTCGTTCATCCCGACGTTCGTGCTGGGCGCGGTGTTGGGATACGTGTATCACCGCTCCAATTCATTGTGGCCCAGCATCATCCTGCATTTCCTCAACAACGGGTTTGCCATGTGCCTAATGCTTGCCGCCATTCGCTTCCCGGAGATATTTCCTTCGTGATCTCACGTTGCCAATCACGCTTAGTTACTGCGGCAGTTGAACTGCCGCAGTAACGGAACCATCATCAATACCTCGTGATCAACCTCACCTGATTATCGTAAAAGAAATAATCCCACGCCCAGTTGATCATCACCACGAGTCGGTTGCGAAAACCGATGATGCGATAAATGTGCAAGCCCACCCAGATCACCCATGCAATGAATCCGCTGAACGAGAGCCCCCAAATCCGCGCGACCGCCGCGTTCCGCCCGATGGTGGCGAGCAAGCCCGGGTCCTTGTAACGAAACGCGCGCTGACTCTGCCCCTTGATCGCGCGCCGAATATTATCCGCCGCAACATTCCCCTGCTGGATCGCCACCGTCGAAAGCATCGGCAGGGGCTGATGATTTTCATCTTCGAGATACGCCGCGTCGCCGATGACGTAAACTTCGGGATGATTCGGCAATTGCAAGGTCGCCTCGGTTCTCACCCGACCTGAACCTGCCCGCGCCGCCTCAAGCGACTCGACTACTTCAGCCGTCTGCACGCCCGCCGTCCAGATCAGCGTGTTTGCTTCAATACCTGTTCCATCGGCAAGCGAAATTCTTTGACCGTTGAAATCGGTCAACCGCGCATTGAAAATCACTTCCACATTTTTCTTTTGCAACAAACGAAGCGTTGCCCTTCGCAACTGATCGGGATAACTTGCAATCAACGCGCCGCCCGCTTCGAGCAACAACACACGCGCCTCGCGCACATCGAGTTCGGGATATTCCTTCCTCATCACATGCGAGATCAACTCCGCCAACGCGCCCGCCACTTCCACGCCCGTCGGTCCGCCGCCGATGATGGCGAACGTGAGCATGGCGCGGCGTTTGTCGGCGTCCGCTTCATGGCTGGCGCGCTCGAACATGGACAGTAAATGATTCCGCGTGCGGATCGCGCTTTCAATGTTCTTGATGTAGAGCGCGTTCTGTTCCACCGATTCAATGCCGAAGAAATTCATCCGTCCGCCCGCGGCGACGATGAGATGATCGTACGCGATGACCGAACCGTCCAGTTTGACGAACTTTTCATCGAGGTTGATCTCGTTCACTTCGCCCATCTGGAACGTCAGATTTTTCTGGTCGCGGAAGATCGTCCGCACGGGGAAGGCGACCTGCGACGGCACCAGCGCGGCAATCGCCACCTGATATAGCAACGGCTGAAACAAGTGGTAGTTATTTCTGTCAATCAGAGTGATGCGCACAGGCGCGTTCCTCAACTTCTTGGCGGCGGTCAACCCGCCGAAGCCTGCGCCGAGAATGACCACGTGGGGGATTGTATGGGTGTCCATATCACACTCCTTAATTGTGATAATTTTCACAATTATAACCAAAGGGGTCTGATTTGTAAAGTACCTCCCTGCTTTTCATACAACCTTCTAACTCAACCGCCGAGGTGGCTATCCCTCATATCCATGCGGGTGCGACTTGTGCCACTCCCACGCGCTGGAGATGATCTCGCGCAAGTCATCGTGCTGAGGCTTCCAACCGAGTTCGCGTTTTATTTTTTCGGATGAGGCGACCAGCCGCGCAGAGTCGCCGGGGCGGCGGGGATGCTCGATGGACTGAATCAACTGTCCCGTGACTTGACGCGCGGTGTCGATCACTTCGCGCACCGAGTAGCCATGTCCGCTTCCGAGGTTGTAGATCAGGCGGTCGCGTTCGGAGAGTCCGCTTAAGGCGAGGATGTGCGCGTCGGCGAGGTCGGCGATGTGAACATAGTCGCGGATGCACGTGCCGTCGGGCGTTGGATAATCGGCGCCGAAAATTTTGATCGCATCGCTTTGCCCGAGCGCCACGCGCAACACCAGTGGGATGAGGTGCGACTCGGGCTGGTGCGCCTCGCCTCGATTGGGCAACGCGCCGCAGGCGTTGAAGTAGCGAAGCGCGGCAAAATGCAAGCCGTGAATTTCACGATACCAATCGAGCGCCTGTTCGACCATGAGTTTGGTATGCCCATACACGTTCGTTGGACCGAGCGGAGAGTCTTCGTTGAGCGGCTCTTCACTGGATTTGAACACCGCCGCCGTAGACGATAACACAAACCGCTTCACTCCCGCCCGTACGGCTGTTTCTATCAGCGTGAGCGCGTTCGTGAAGTTGTTTTGATAAAAGCGACCGGGGTCTTTCATGCTTTCGCCCGCTTCGATAAACGCCGCAAAGTGCATCACCGCGTCGAATTTTTTTTTCGTGAAAGTTTCTATCAGTGTATGGCTATCCGCCAGATCGGCTTCAATGAAGTTTGCTCCCTCCGGCGCTGCGGCGCGATGACCGGTGACGAGCGAGTCGTAGACGCTGACAGAATGCCCCCCTTTGATCAATGCTTCTGCGGTGACCGAGCCGATGTAGCCCGCTCCGCCGGTGACGAGGATGTTCATAAAGTCTCCTGAATGAAAGGATTATAAACGTGATGAATGTTCATTAGTTGTTCCATTGGCTTGCATACCAGCGGATATATTCCTCCACGTGCGCCGACCAGTATTCTTCGGTATGCTCGCCGGTGTAGATGTGCCATTCATGCGGAACATCGAATTGGGCGAAGATGGCTTCGACCTGGGTGGCGGAGGCAAGTTCCTGATCGTTGTCGCCAATGTCCATGAAGATGGTGGGGCGCGAGGCGAGGGGCGCGGACTGGATCCACCCCGCCACTTTGGATGCGTCGCGTTGAAAGACGGCGAGGGAGTGCAAGCCGATAATACTGAACAGTTCGGGGTGGGTTAATCCAAGATTCAACGCCCAACCTGCGCCGCGCGACATGCCGCCAATGGCGCGGTAGCGAGGATCGGGGATGACGCGGTAGGTTTCGTCGATGAAGGGGATCAACTCGTCGGTGAGGCGCGCGCCAAAGGTTGTCCCTGCGGGGGTGTACCAGTAATGGTCGTCTGGGAACACGATGATGAAGGGCATCGCCTCGCCGCTCATGATGAGGCGGTCGAGAACGCCTGCCGCGCCGAGGCGGATCCATTGATCGGCGGTGTAGGTTTGTCCGTGCAGAAGGTAGAGGACGGGGTAGCGTTTGTCGGCGCGTTCATCGTAGCACGGGGGCAGGTAAACGATGAACTCTTGCGGAGGATTGGAGGATTTGAGAATTGAATCTTCCAACCTTCCGGGTTTGGCGAGGCAGGCAATGGGCGTGGACGTGGGAGTGGCTGTGGAAGGGGCAAAAGTAGGGAGCGGCGTGAGGGTTGAAGTTGCCGTCGCTGGAACAATTGTGGGAGTTGGTAGCGCTTGGGCAGTGGAGCAGGCAGAAAGGAAGAAAAGAAACGCGAGAGGAATCGCTATCCGTTTTATTGCTTGACGGCTGTTCATCCGACGCATTATACTCGTCGCACTTGATACAGTTCGAGGCGTGGCGCAGTCCGGTTAGCGCGTGGCGCATGTGCGCCAAGGCCGGAGTGCGCATCCCCCACCATTTCGTTTCGGGGCGTGGCGCAGTCCGGTTAGCGCGCTTGCTTTGGGAGCAAGAGGCCGTAGGTTCGAATCCTATCGCCCCGACTTGTTTTATATTTATATCATCCACAGCCAAAGCCGACAAAGATATTATGTTGGTTCAACGGAATCTCTTGAAAGGCGCCTGCAAGAGCATAATGTGGGAAAATCAAAGTCAACACGCGCAGGCGTTCCATGGCAACTTGTCCATAGAGAAGATTTCGAGACGCGTTCAGAAGCCATGGCGCAAGAGAAAAAGGTTAAAGCGCGAGGAATTGAACGTTATCTATCCGACCTTCAAAAGTCCGGCTAGCGCGTGGCGCAATGGAGCCAAGGCACCGGGTTCGAATCCCGGCGCCCCGACACGTTCCGTGGGCAGTTGATCTGCCGACGGAACTTTTTTTGTTCGATTGTTTAATGCTACAATACGCGCGGAGTTGATATTCTATGGCAAAGAAACAAGATGGCGTGGTTGAAGCAGTCCGTTACAAGAACGGGCAAATTGTAGCCGTGCGGGCTTATGAACGGCGCGGGTCATCGTATTCGGACCGGGTGTTGATCGACCGTAAAGACCTGCTGGAGCGAATCAAAAAAGGGAAACTGCTGGTGGTCGGTACGCGCAAGGAATTGCTGGCGAGCACGTTCGAAGCCGGTAAATCACTGCGGGTTGTCAGCCGGGATGGGAAGGAATTTATCGCCACGCTGGATTCGGCCGAGCGCGATCTACTGGAACAGGCGCCGGTCTTTTAGACTCCCATGAAGATCATCGACCAAACCCCTCTGATCGACGAGAAAGGCAACCTTGGGTTCAGCCAGCGAATTCAGGGCATGTTGAAGTTTGGCTTTAACTGGCCCACTGAATTGCTGGCTCAGAAAGCGATCATCACGTACTTCGATCGAAACCTCGAAAAGGGATACACCCTGATCCGTAACCAGATCCTCGGGCAAAGCGCCATTATGATTCCGCTCATCTTGATCGGGCCGGCGGGGATGTTCGCCATCAACATTGCTTATGTAAAGGGCAGGTATGAGGCGAAAGGCGAGTCATGGAGTGTGGAATCGGGAAACCGCTTCAAGCCCGCGCCGGTGAACCTGGTCCAGTCCACGGCGCGGATGGCGCGGGCGTTGACCGCATTCATTGAGCGACAGGGGACGAGGGTGCCGGAGCCGATTGAATCGGTGTTGATCGCGGCAGACCCAGGCTTGCACGTGGAAACGGATAAGCCCGCCGTTCGTGTTTTGATGGTGGATGGGATCAAACCGTTCGTGACGGGGCTTTCCAACACCATGCCCGTATTGAGATCCGATTTGGCGCTCGACATGGTGGAGCGCATCACCAACCCGCGCCCTCCCAAGCAGAAGACGAATCCTCCCCAGCCCGCGCCGATGGTTGCGCCTCGCCAACAACCTGCGGTGGCGGCGCCGGTTGCGCCACCGCCACCGCAGGAAA